>JAOUEE010000158.1 GCA_029858875.1 Acidimicrobiia bacterium | reverse complement strand
AAGAGGGTTCGGGTGGTTGGCCCGATGGCGGTGGTGATGCCAAGGGCTCGTGTGGCCCGAACACCCCCAGCGGAGCGGCGATCTCGCGATCTCGCGGATTTCTCGCCGGGTGGTTGATCGAACACTCGTTCGCAATTACACTGCTGTCGTTCGTCCCCAAGAGTGTCAGAGGCTCTTCGTAGAGTCGGCGCCGACGACACACCAACGACAGTCCCAAGGAGATCGCAGTGGAGCGAGAGACGGCCGAGAATCGAGAGAAGGCACTGGGCATGGCCCTCAGCCAGATCGAGAAGAACTTCGGCCATGGCGCCGTCATGAAGATGGGCGAGAAGACCACGCTCAACATCGAGGCCGTGCCCACGGGGGCACTGGCACTCGATCTGGCGCTCGGCATCGGTGGCCTGCCCCGGGGGCGGGTCACCGAGATCTTCGGTCCCGAGTCCTCGGGCAAGTCGACCCTCGCCACTCATGTGGTGGCCGAGGCCCAGCGCAACGGTGGCATCTGTGCCTACATCGACGCCGAGCACGCCATGGACCCCATCTACGCCAAGGCCATCGGGGTCGACATCGACGAGTTGTTGATCTCCCAGCCCGACACGGGCGAGCAGGCGCTGGAGATCTGCGACATGCTCGTGCGTTCGGGGGCCATCGATGTCATCGTCATCGACTCGGTGGCGGCACTCACCCCTCGGGCCGAGATCGAGGGCGACATGGGCGACACCCACGTCGGCCTCCAGGCTCGGCTCATGTCCCAGGCCTTGCGCAAGCTCACCTCCAACCTCAACAAGACCAAGACGATCCTGATCTTCATCAACCAGCTGCGCGAGAAGATCGGCGTCATGTTCGGCTCACCCGAGACCACGCCCGGTGGTCGGGCTCTCAAGTTCTACTCATCGGTGCGGCTCGACATCCGTCGGATCGAGTCGCTCAAGGACGGGGCCGAGGTGGTGGGCAACCGCACGCGGGTGAAGGTGGTCAAGAACAAGGTGTCTCCCCCGTTCCGCCAAGCCGAGTTCGACATCATGTACGGCCAGGGCATCAGTCGCGAAGGCTCGGTGCTGGACCTGGGGGTCGATCTCGACATCGTCAAGAAGTCGGGTGCCTGGTACACCTACGAGGGCGAGCAGTTGGGGCAGGGTCGGGAGAACTCGAAGAGCTTCCTGACCGAGAACCCCGAGGTGATGGTGGAGATCACCGACAAGGTGATGCGGGCGGCCATGCCCGAGAAGTACGAGGACGACACCCTCGATGTCACCGACGACGCCGAGGAGTTCAGCGAGGCCGACGAGACCCCGATCATGCTCGACGACTGACGAAGTAGGGGCGTTTCGCCGGCAACGGTGAATCCATCGACGACCGCCGGTTCCCCCCGCCGGCGGTCGTCGCGCGTCGGGGGTGGCGGCCTCGGTTCAGTCGAGCGTGATGATCATGGCCGTGTCCGACGGTTGGCGTTTGGAACCGAGGCGGTTGGCCAACGCGGTGAACCCTTGTATCACGGTCACCTGAAAGCCGTACTTGGCCTTGATGGCCGCCATGGCGGTCTCGAAGTCGGCGCCGGTGACCATCATCGCCGAGCCGTTCTGGGGAGTGGTGCCGGCTTGTACCACGCCGCGGGCATTGCATGGCTGGAGCGCCACCCGGGCATCGTTGGCCACGCGACGCGCCTTGAGGGTGGTGGTGGACGTGGTGAAGCACAGTCGTCCGTCCCCGAAGTCGGCGATCCAGACCGGCACCGAGGTGGACGTGCCGTCGGCGCGGTGGGTGGTGAGGGCGACGTACTTCTCATCGGCGAGGGCCATCGCACCACGCTAGTGGTCGCCGCCGGTGCCGGCCGCTCGTACCCTGAGGATGTGGCTCAGCGCTATCTGATCCGCACCTACGGGTGCCAGATGAACGAATCCGACTCCGAACGCCTCGCCGGTCTGCTCGAAGCCGACGGCTACGTGCCGGCGGCCGGGACCGCTGACGCCGATGTGATCGTGCTCAACACCTGTTGCATCCGCGAGAACGCCGACAACAAGCTCTACGGCGCATTGGGCAATCTGAAGGCACTGAAGGACCAGCGCCCCGACCTGCAGATCGCGGTGGGCGGCTGCCTGGCCCAGAAGGACCAGGGGCGGATCCAGGATCGGGCCGGCCACGTGGACGTGGTATTCGGGACCCACAACGTTCATCGAGCGGGCGACCTGTTGGCTGCCGCCCGCCACGGTGGCCCGCTGATGGAGATCCTCGATGCCTCGGCCCGCGACGACACCGAGATGTTCCCGTCGGCGCTGGCCGTGCGCCGAGAGGTGGACCATGCGTCCTGGCTCACCATCCAGGTGGGCTGCGACAACAGCTGTGCCTTCTGCATCGTTCCCGCCGTCCGGGGCCCCGAGCTGAGCCGACCCTTCGGTGAACTGGTGATCGAGGCCCAGCGTCTGGCGGTCGAGGGCGTGCAGGAGATCACCCTGCTCGGCCAGAACGTCAACTCGTACGGTCGAGACATCACCACCGCCCGCCGCGCCGGTCGGCCCGATGCGGCCGACCACGATGCCGCGGGCCCCGCGTGGGCCGCCGATCCGGCCCGGCGACCGCGGCCCCTGTTCGCCGATCTGTTGCGGGCCATCGGCGCGGTGGATGGCATCGACCGGGTCCGCTTCACCAGTCCGCACCCCAAGGACCTGCGGCCCGAGACCATCGTTGCCATGGCCGACACGGCGGCCGTGTGCGAGCACCTCCACCTACCGGTGCAGTCGGGGAGCGATGAGGTGCTCGCCGCCATGCACCGCGGCTACACCGCGGCCCGCTACCTCGACAAGCTGCAGGCCGCGCGCACCGCCATCGACGACCTGGCCGTGAGCACCGATCTCATCGTCGGCTTCCCGGGCGAGCGTGACGCCGACTTCGAGGCGACCCTCGAGCTGGCGGCGGAGGCGGCCTACGACTACGCGTACACCTTCCAGTACTCGCCTCGGGCCGGCACCGAGGGGGCGGAGATGGTCGATCGTTTCGTGGATCCCGTCGTCACCAATCAGCGGTACGAGCAGCTGCGTGCCGTCGTCGAGCGATCGGCCCTGGCTCGCCACCGCGAGCGGATCGGGCGGGTCGAAGAGGTGCTGGTGGAGGGACCGAGCAAGAAGGATCCCGAAGTGGTCAGTGGGCGGACGCGGCAGAACAAGCTGGTGCACTTCGCCTCCGCCTCGCCGTTGCGGGTGGGCACCCGGGCCCGGGTGCAGGTGACCGACGCCGCCTCCCACTATCTGCGGGGCGAACTGGTGGAGGTGGTGGCACCACCGCGCCATCGCATGCGCATCCCGGTGGTGGCCAGCTGATCCCGGTCCTGGCCCTGGTCGGGTGCACGGCGTCGGGTAAGTCGGCGCTGGCCATGGAGTTGGCTCGGGCTCGGGGCGATGTCGAGCTGGTGAGCATAGACTCCATGCAGGTGTACCGCGGCATGGACATCGGCACGGCCAAGCCCACGGTGGCCGAGCAGGCCGAGGTGCGCCACCACCTGATCGACTTGGCCGATCCGGCCGAGGACTTCACGGTGGCCCGGTTCCAGGCGGCCTACGAGATCGCCGTGGCCGATGTCGCCGCTCGGGGTCGAGTGCCGCTGCTGGTGGGCGGCACCGGGCTGTATCTGCAGGCCGTGCTCGATGGCTTGGAGATTCCCGGCCGCTACCCCGATGTCCGACTCGAGGTCGAGGCCGAGCCCGACACCGCCCGTCTGTACCATCGACTGGCGGGGTTGGATCCACTGGCGGCCGGGCGCATGGAGCCCACCAACCGCCGTCGGGTCGTGAGGGCCCTCGAGGTCACGCTCGGCGCCGGCCGACCCTTCTCGTCGTTCGGGCCGGGCGTGGATGCCTATCCCGAACGGGGTCACCGGATCATCGGGCTGCGCCGGCCCCGGCCCGTGATCGATGACCGGATCGCCGAGCGGTACCAGCACCAGGTGGCCGCCGGCCTGCTCGCCGAGGTCGAGCAGCTCGGCGCCCGGCCGGCTGGGATGTCGTCCACCGCCCGCCAGGCCCTCGGGTACAAGGAGTTGTTGGCCCACGTCGAGATGGGCGCCGCGCTGGAGGAGTGCCTGGCCCTGGCCAACGCTCGTACTCGACGGTTCGCCCGACGCCAGGAACGGTGGTTCCGGCGTGATCCTCGGATCACCTGGCTCGACGTCGACGAGAAACCCGTGGTCGTCGGCGACCAGCTCCTGCGAGAATGCCAGGCGTTCGTCGATCGCGAGGGAGGCCGGGTATGACCGGCACACTCCAGCTCACCAAACACCATGGTCTGGGCAACGACTTCCTCGTCGCGTTCGTCGATCGGGTGCCCGACGACGGTGCCGCACTGGCCGTCGGGCTCTGCGCTCGGCGCACCGGCGTCGGTGCCGACGGCCTGATCTTGGCCACACCGGGCGTGGACGACGGCACCGTTGGCTTCACGCTGTTCAACTCCGACGGCAGCCCCGCCGAGGTCAGCGGCAACGGCCTGCGGTGCCTCGGCCAAGCCCTTGCCGTCGAGAGCGGGTGCTCGCGAGTCGACGTCACCGCCGTCACCGCCGCCGGGCCTCGTCGCGTGCTCATCGAGGCCGAGGCGCAGGCCACCACCGTGGCCGCGTCGGTCGAGATGGGGCCGGTTGCGCCCGGCATCGAACTGCCCGATGGCCTGGTGGGCCGCCTGGCCGATCAGGGCGGGGCGTTGTCGGGTCTGGCCGAGCTGCGCCAGTGGAGCAGCGCCGATCTCGGCAACCCGCACGTGGTGTTCGACGTGGCGCACCTGGGGGCCATCCAGATCGACCGGTTCGGTCCCGCCGTCGAGGCCCTACTGGGTGCCGTCAACGTCGAGGTCATCGCGGTCCATGATCGGGCCCGTCTCGACATGTCGGTGTGGGAACGAGGGGCGGGCGTCACCATGGCGTGCGGCAGCGGCGCCTGCGCGGCGGCTCATGCCGCCCGTCAGTGGGGCCTCGTGGATGACCAGGTGCAGGTCACCATGCCTGGTGGCGAGGCCCAGGTCGACCTGTCCGGACCCCAAGTGGTCCTCACCGGACCAGCCACCTTCATCGGCTGGGTGGAGGTGCCCCATGGGTGAACACGAAGAGCCGGTCGAGGACGTGCGGTCCCATCGCGGCGGTTTCGGCGAGTTCGGCGGTGAGACCGGTGGGCTGATCGAGCGGACGTTCCGGGAGCGCATCGTGACAGTGGGCGTCACCCTCGACGGTGAGCGCACCGACGTCACCGAAGCCGGGCTCGACGAACTGGGACTGCTGGTCGACACCGCCGGCGCCGATGTGGTGGCTCGGGTCATGCAACGGCGCGACGCGCCCGATCCGGGCACGTTCATCGGTCGGGGCAAGGCCGACGAGGTGCGCCGGCTGGCCGACGAGGTCGATGCCGACACCGTGGTCTTCGATCACGAGCTCAGCCCGGCGCAGCAGTTCAACCTGGAGAAGATCTTCAAGCGCACGGCGCTGGACCGCACCGCGGTCATCCTCGACATCTTCGCCCAGAACGCCTCCAGCCTGGAGGGCAAGGCCCAGGTGGAGTTGGCCCAGATCCAGTACCGGTTGCCCCGGCTCCGCGGGTCGGGCGGCAAGCTCAGCCAGCAGGCTGGCGGCATCGGCACCCGTGGCCCGGGCGAGACCCAGCTCGAGGTCGACCGTCGTCGCCTGCTGCGGCGCCGCGACAAGCTGGTGGAGCAGCTCCGTCGGGTGCAGAGCACCCGCCGCACCCAATCCAAACGGCGGCGGCGGTCCAGCAACAACTCGGTGGCCATCGTCGGGTACACCAACGCCGGGAAATCCACGCTGTTGAACCGGCTCACCGATGCCGGCGTGCTCACCGAGGATCGCCTGTTCGCCACGCTCGACGCCACCACCCGCCGGCTGGCACTACCCGGCGGCGAGACGGTCTACGCCACCGACACGGTCGGGTTCGTGCGCCGGCTGCCCCACCAGCTCGTCGAGGCGTTCCGTTCCACCCTCGATGTGGTGATCGACGCCGATCTGCTGGTGCACGTTGTCGACGGCGCCGGTCCCGATCCGCTGGGTGACATCGATGCGGTGCGTCTGGTGCTGCGCGAGATCGGCGCCGGTACCGTCCCCGAGCTGCTGGTCTTCAACAAGGCCGACGGCAACGAAGAGCCGGCGCGCCTGGCCGCTCGCCACGTCGGAGCGGTGGCCGTCTCGGCTCGCACCGGCGAGGGGGTCGATGCGCTGCTGTTGGCCATCGGCGACCGCCTGCGGGCCATGACCACGGTGACCGAGCTCCTCGTGCCCTTCGCCCGCGGCGACGTGATGGCCCAGGTCCATCGCGAGGGGCAGGTGTTGGTCGAGTCGGCCACCGAGGGCGGCATGCGCATGCGGGCCCGCCTCGATGACGAGTCGGCGGCCCGGTTGTCCGAGTGGGTGGTCGAGGCCGCCTCGTGACCGCGGGTTTCAGTCCTCCTCCGTACCCACACGATCGTCTGGCCGAGGTGCTGGCCGTGGCCAACGGCCACGCCGGAGGAGCCGTCGATCTGTCCATCGGCACTCCCTGCGATCCCCCGCCGGACGAGGTGATCGCGGCGTTGGCCTCGTCGGGCGCCGAGCGGGGTTACCCGCCCTCCATCGGTACCCCGGCGTATCGCGAGGCCGCCGCTCGGTGGCTGCACCGTCGCTTCGGCATCCAGATCTCGTCCGACCTCCTGGCTGCCACCATCGGCACCAAGGAGCTGGTGGCCGGTCTGCCCCATTGGCTACGCCTGCGGTCACCCGACTGTGACACGGTGCTGCATCCGGCGCTGGCGTACCCCACCTACGCCATGGGGGCGCAGCTGGCCGGGGCTCGCGCCCTGGCCGTTCCCGTGGGCCGGGACTGGAGCATCGACGTCTCGGCCATCGATCCGGTCGACGCGGCACGCGCCCTGTGTCTGTGGGTCAACACGCCGGGGAATCCGGCCGGCGGCCTCGACGACCTGGAAGCGGTCGTGGCTTGGGGCCGCCGTCACGACGTCCTGGTCGTGAGCGACGAGTGCTACATCGAGTTCACCTGGCGAGGTGAGCCCCGCAGCGTGCTCCACCATGGGAACGACGGCGTGCTGGCCGTGCACTCGTTGTCCAAGCGCAGCAATCTGGCTGGCACCCGAGCCGGTTTCTACGCCGGTGACGCCGATCTGGTGGGCTATCTCCGTGAGGTGCGAAAGCATGCCGGCTTCATGGTCCCCGGGCCGGTGCAGGCCGCCGCCGTGGCCGCCTTCGACGATGACGCCCACGTCGATGCCCAGCGCGAGATCTACCGCCAACGCCTGGCCGTGGGCGCCGAGCTGCTGGCCGCCGCCGGCTTGGCTGTCGAGCTCCCCGGCGGCGGGTTCTACCTGTGGGCCGCGGCTCCCGACGGCGATGCCTGGGCCCTCACCCGCTCGCTGGCCGAGCGGGCCGGCGTGGTCGTCAGCCCCGGCGAGTTCTACGGGCCGGCCGGGGCGGGACACGTGCGTCTGGCCATGGTGCAGCCCGTCGATCGCCTGCGGCTGGCCATCGACCGGCTGCGTACCTGATCGGGCCCGGCCGGTAGCCTCGCCGCCATGAGCGACCTCCAAGGCCAGATCGAAGCGTTGTGGGAGCGGCGAGACGACCTCGGTCCGGGCGATCTCGATGCCACCAACACGATTCACGCCGCCATCGAGCTGCTCGACACGGGGCAGGCGCGGGTGGCCGAGATGGTGGACGGCGAGGTCGTGGTCCACCAGTGGCTGAAGCTGGCCATCCTGTTGCTGTTCCAGCAGTCGCAGATGACCACCATCGAGCTGGGGCCGTTCGAGTTCGCCGACAAGATCCCCCTGAAGACCGACTACCAGGCGCGTGGCGTGCGGGTCGTGCCCGGCGCTTCGGCCCGTTGGGGCAGCTACCAGGCGCCCGGCGTGGTGATGATGCCCAGCTACACCAACATCGGCGCCTACGTGGGCGAGAACAGCATGGTCGATACCTGGGCCACGGTGGGTTCGTGCGCCCAGATCGGCAGGAACGTGCACCTGTCGGGAGGCGTCGGCATCGGCGGCGTGCTCGAGCCGCCCATGGCCAGCCCGGTGATGGTGGGTGACGAAGCCTTCATCGGCAGCCGGGCGATGGTCACCAACGGCGCTCGGGTGGGCGAGGGGGCGGTCCTTGGTTCGGGCGTGATCCTGAACGACTCGATCCCCGTCATCGACGCCGAGACCGGTGACGAGCTCAGCCGCGGGGTGGTGCCGCCGTGGTGCGTCGCCGTCCTGGCCACTCGGTCCCGCGACTTCACCGGAGGGACCTACGGGCTGCCGTGCGCCCTGGTGATCAAGCGCCTCATCGAGGGAGAGCGCCACGACAAGGCCGTGCTCAACGAGGTGTTGCGCACGCACGGTGTGGCCCTGTGACGAGGCTTGTGGCGCCGTGACCGACCTGCTGGCACTCACCGCACAGCTGGTCGACATGCCATCGGTGAGCTTCGAGGAGCGGGCATTGGCCGACTGGTTCGAGGCCGAGCTGCACGCCGCCGACCACCTCGACGTGCACCGGGTGGGCGACAACCTGGTGGCTCGCACCCGGTTGGGGCGTTCCCACCGGCTGGTGCTCGGTGGTCATCTCGACACGGTGCCGGTGAATGACAACAGTGGGGCCCGGGTGGA
>JAOUEE010000536.1 GCA_029858875.1 Acidimicrobiia bacterium | reverse complement strand
CGACACCGACACCATCCCGGCCGATGTGGCGGCTCGGGTGCAGGACGGCACCATCAAGGAGGTGCTGGTCATCGGTCAGGGCACGGCCGCGGTCGCCGGTGAGAGCCTGGCCGCCTTCCTCGCCGACGAGTTGCGGGGACGCGGCCTGCGGGTCGAAGCGCTGCCCGCCACCGAGCTGTCGGGCTTCGGCATGCGGGCCGACATGTCCGACACGCTGGCCATCGCCATCTCCCAGTCGGGTACCACCACCGACACCAACCGCACGGTCGATCTGATCCGGGCGCGCGGCGCCGCCGTCCTGGCCATCGTGAACCGGCGGAACAGTGATCTCACCGACAAAGCCGATGGGGTGCTGTACACCTCCGACGGTCGTGACGTGGAGATGAGCGTGGCCTCCACCAAGGCCTTCTACGCCCAGATCGCGGCCGGACTCCTGCTGGCCACCCACCTGGCCGAGCTGTTCGGGGTGAGCGAGGGCGCCGACGACCGCCAGGACCTGCTCCAGGCCATCCGTGCCCTGCCCGAGGCCATGGAGCGAACCCTCACCCTGCGACCCGACATCGCCATTGCCGCCGCCGAGGCCCCGGCCAAGCGGTACTGGGCCGTGGTGGGTAACGGCAGCAACCACATCGCGGCCCGCGAGCTGCGCATCAAGCTGTCCGAGCTCTGCTACAAGTCGATCGCCGTCGACCACACCGAGGACAAGAAGCACATCGACCTCTCGGCCGAGCCGCTCATCCTGGTGTGCGCGGCCGGGTTGGTGGGTTCCACCGCCGACGACGTGGCCAAGGAGGTGGCCATCTACCGAGCCCACAAGGCCACACCGATCGTGATCGCCAGCGAGGGCAGTACGCGGTTCGCGGCCGCCCATCAGGCGATCATGGTGCCCGCCGTCCACCCGCGACTGGACTTCGTACTGGCCACGGTTGTCGGTCACCTGTTCGGGTACGAGGCGGCACGGGCCATCGATGCCCTGGCCGATCCCCTGCGCGAGAGCCGAGCGGCCATCGAACACGCGGCATCCGAGGTCGACCGCAGCATCCGGGCCGAGGCGCTGCTGGCCGAGCTGCGGCCCGCCTTTCGCGAACAGGCGGCCCGGTTCTACGCCTCGCTGCGCGATGGCTCGTACAACGGTGCGCTCGAGGCCAGCTCGGCGGTGCGACTGGCGCTCCAGTACCGGTTCGCCCTGGGCACCTTGCCCCTCGACGCCTACCAGTTGGAGTTCGGCAAGGTCGGCACACCCAGTGTGGTGCTCGAGGACCTGGTCACCAGCCTCACCCTGGCCATCGACGAACTCACCCGCCCCATCGACGCCATCAAGCATCAGGCCAAGACGGTCACCGTCGGTATCAGCCGCTCCGACGAGACGCTGCTCCAGGTGGCTCTGGCCGCTGCCGTCCTCGACGCCGGGGCACCGCGCGACCAGCTCACCTACCGTTCGCTGCGCACCCTTGCCGATCTGGATCCCGCCGTGGCCGAGGTGCGGGGATACACCCGTTACCGCATCGAGGGCGATGTGCGGGCCGTCGGTGTGGGGGCGGCTCGGGCGGTCGTGGTCGATCGGGGGGGCATCGCCCTCGGCATCCAGTCGCGCACCGAGCGTGATCCCAGCCTGCGGGGTACCAAGCGCAGGGTGGCCACCGAACAACGCCTGCTGGTCAATCGCGGGGCATCCGATGGCCGCAGCATCATCCTGGTTCCCGAGGTGAAGGACGGCGAGACCACCGGGATCACCCTCATGCACGTTCGCTTCCACGACCAGCTCGGCGCCGACATCGCCCGCGGGGTGCTCCAGGGCTACCGCAACCGCTACGCCGCGCTGCGAGACGCCGTCACCGAGACCGAGCCCACCTTCCGCGACGACCTCCTCGGCGAGCTGGGCGTGATCGACCTGCTCACCGGCGATGTCTCCGACCTGGCCGCCCGCTGGCGGGCCTGACGGCGGTCCTGTCCAGTGGCCCACCCCTCGAACGCGAACATCGGCACACCACCATGATCGGCATCGGCACCGATTTGGTCGAGCTGGGCCGTTTCCGTGAATCCCTGGCCCGAACACCAACGCTGGTGGCACGCCTGTTCACCGAGGCCGAACAACGCTACGCCG
>JAOUEE010000157.1 GCA_029858875.1 Acidimicrobiia bacterium | reverse complement strand
ATCGGCCACGCCGAGCGCCCGGGTGACCACGTTCTTGCGGGGGTGGTGCTCGGCCTCCTTCTCGGTGATGCGGCCGTCGCGCACCAGCTCGGCCACCAGCGAGTGGTCGAGCGTGAGTTGCACCAGGCTGCCCTCTCGCAGCACGTACACGCGCGAGTCACCGACGTTGGCCAGGGCCAGGCGGGCGCCGGCGAAACCGTCCAACAGAGCCAGCACACAGACGGTGGTGCCCATGCCGGCCAGCTCGGCATCGGTCGAGGCCTTGTCGATGATGACCCGGTTGGCCTGCTGGATGCCGTCGGTGAGCTCGAGGGTGGTGGTCACCGAGCGAACCTGGCGCAGTGTGGCCACGGCCAGCTCGGACGCCACCTCGCCGCCCTGATGACCACCCATGCCGTCGGCCACCGCGAAGAAGCCGTCGCCCATGAGCAGGTCGTCCTGGTTGACGGATCGGACCTGACCGACGTGAGTGGCCGATCCGGCCCGTAGCACCGGGCCGTCGGTCATGTCAGTTCCAGGACGAACCCGCCCACCTGGAGGCGGTCGCCCACCTGGAGCACCATGGGCGACCCGACCTTGGCCCGATTGAGGTAGGTACCGTTGGTGGAGCCCAGGTCCTCGACGAGCACCTGGCCCTGACGCCGGAACACACGGCTGTGGATCTGTGAGACGTAGGTGTCGTCGAGGGTGATCTGGCATCCGGCGGCCCGACCGATGGTGATCTCGTCACCCAGCTCGAAGGCCAGCCCGGCGTGGCTGGCCGGCTCGCGCACCACCAGCCGCGAGCCGAGGGCCACCGACCGCTGGGGCGCGGCGGCGGGTGCCGGGGCCGCTGCGCCGGCCACGGCCACGCGCGGGACCGGGCCGCGGATCTCGGTCCACACCGCTCGCAGCACCCGCAGGAAGAAGAGGTACAGCAGGATCAGCAGGCAGATCTGCAGGACGGTGAGCAGTTGACTGGACACGGGAGGATCAGGACGCCTCGAAGACGATGCGGGTGGTGCCGAAATCGAGGATGTCACCGTCGGACAGCACATGCTCGACGATGCGCACCCCGTTGACCTTGGTGCCGTTAGTGGAGCCCAGGTCGGTGAGCTTGAACCCGTTGGCGTGCGGGCGGATCTCGGCGTGATTGCGGCTGACGTTGGGGTCGGCCAACGTGATGGTGCATTCGGGCAGCCGGCCGAACGTCACCAGGTACTCGCCCAACACCACCCGTTCGCCGGTGGGTAACAGCAGCGAACCGGCGCCGTGACCGCCCTCGGCTTCGCGCAGGCGCCCGTCGATCTGCACGGCACCGGTGCGCAGGCCCGGCACCGGCACGAGCTCGACGGCGAGCGGCCCCATGAACTTGTAGCCCTCCTCGCGGGCGTGCTCGCGCGCGGCCTCGCACAGCTCGCGCACCAGGCTCTCCTCCACCTCGGCGAACTGCGCGTGGTCGTCGGGGGACAGCTGCACCACGAACTGGTTGGGCACCACCGTGTCGCCCGAGACGGCCACCGAGCGTCCGTCGTCGAGGGCCCGGATGAGCTTGCGGCCGATCTCCACCGGCCGGATGCCACTCTTGAACACGCGGCCGAACAGGCCTTCGACCATGTTCTCCAATCGGCGCTCGACACCCCGCATGCTCATCGTGGAGACAGGCTACTGGCCCGAACCCCCATGGTTCGCCCGCCCCGCCCTGACCCAAATTGCGTGGGTTTGTGCCAACAGTTGGGACGAAGTCACGCCAGGTCGACGATGACCCGGACGCCAGTCCGATCGCGACGGGCGTGCGGTAACCTGGTCGCCCACCCACTCGCGCGAGTGGCGGAATTGGCAGACGCGCAGGATTCAGGTTCCTGTGTCCGAAAGGACGTGAGGGTTCAAGTCCCTCCTCGCGCACTCGGCTGACGGCACGCTGCCTGTGGTCGCCACCCGGCGCTCGGCAACCCCGTCAGGCCCGGCCGTCGTCCAGTACCTGGGCCAGGGCGTGCGACGCCTGGCTGATCATGCCGGGGTTCGTGTCCCAGTAGTACGGCAGAGCCGACACGGCCTGGTACAGCGCCCAGCCCCGACCCCGCAACCACGAGGCATCGTCGACCTCGAGCTCGTCCCGGAACCGCCGGCGGCTGGCACCGGCGAAGACGTTCCACGCCGGTTGGAGGTCACACGCCGGGTCACCCACGTCGAGGCCCCCGAAGTCGATCACCGCCGACAGCCGGCCATCGACGACCAGCAGGTTTCCGGGCAGCAGGTCGCCGTGCACCCACACCTCGCCCGCGTCCCACGGCGGCGCGGCGAGGGACTCGTCCCACGAACGAGTGGCGGCTTCTGCGTCGATACGATCACCGATCGCGGCGATCGCTCGCCGAACCTGCTCGTCACCCTCGGCGAGCGGCCCACCACGCCGATGCGGAGGGCGCGGATGGGCACCGGCGGTGTCGATGCCCCGCAACGCCAGTATGAACGCGGCCAGGTCGACGGCGGCCTGCTGGAGATCGGCGATGGTGCCGTTGGCGGTCTCGCCGGGCAGCCACTCGACCACCGACCAGTCGAAGGGGTAGCCCTCGGCCGGATGCCCCATCGCCCTGGGCACAGGCACCGCCAGCGGGAGGTGTGGGGCCAGCCTCGGCAGCCATGCCGCCTCCTTCGCCGCCTGCGCGGTGGCCCACCCGATGCGCGGGAGACGGGCGGCGAGATCATCACCGAGCCGGTAGATGTCGTGATCGGTCCCGTACGAGTCGACCAGCTCGATGGGCCGCGCTGCCCACTGCGGGAACTGCGCCGCGAGCAGCCGGCGCATGAGCGTGACATCGGTGTGGATCTCGTCGGCGTGCATCTTGCTCACGGCCATCCCCGCCACTATGGGCAACCCGAACAGGCCACGGCAACCGAGTTCGCATCTCATGGCCGACCAACGGTGCGGGCCACGTCCCGTCTACCCGTACAGATCTCCGTCGAGGTACTTCTGCCCAGAGTCCGGCTGCACCGTCACGACTCGGTGCCCGGGGCCGAGCTCGCGGGCGAGACGGATTGCGGCGAGCAGGTTGGCTCCACCGCTCGGCCCGGTCCAGACGCCTTCGGTGCGCGCCGCGTCGCGGGCCGTCGCGAACGCGTCGTCGGTGCTGACGGCATCGACACGGTCGTACACGTCCGGAGTGATCATCTTCGGGACGAACCCGATGCCGCCGCCTTCGATGCGGTGCGTCCCGGGTGGACCGCCGGCGATGACCGCCGACTCGGCCGGCTCGACGATCGTCCGGATCAAACCCGGCCAGGTCTCCTTGATCGGTGAGACCGTACCGACGAACGCGCCGCCGACGCCTACGTACACACACGCCCCGTGAACCTCGCCGTCGATCTGGGAGACGATCTCGTCGCCGATCTGGCGATAGCCGTCGAGCGTGTCGAGATTGTTGAGCTGGTCGGTTGCGAAACCGTCGACTTCGGCAACGATCTGCGCCGCCCGCTCCACCATCTGGCCGATCAGCTCGGGGTGGATGCCGTGATCGCTGTGCACCAACTCGAGCTCGGCGCCGAACGCGCTCATCGTCTTCAACTTCTCCTCGGCGAACGCGTTCGAACTGACGATGCGTATCGGGTACCCCTTGATCGCACAGACGAACGCCAGCGAACTACCAGTTGAGCCTCCGGTGTACTCCACGACGGTTTGGCCGGGCCGGAGATCACCACGCTCCTCGGCCGCCTCGATCATCGCCAGAGCCATCCGGTCCTTGTACGAACCGGTGGGGTTCGCGGCTTCGAGCTTGACCCACACTTCCCCGGCATCAGGCCCAGGAAGGCTGGACAGCCGGACGATGGGGGTCTTGCCGATGCCTGAAAGCGCACCTGGTCGTTGGGGCATCGGTTCTCCTCGACAGACGAGCTCGCCGCAGCACAGTACGCGCGCTCACGCCGACTCGGGCCCAACGGGCCCGGGTGCCCGACCTCGCCGGGTGGCTGAGCTCGGCCATCGCGAGCTCGCGTCGGTCAGGTCGACAGCGCTCCGACGAGGCGGACGTCGATGGAGGCGGCGTCGGTCGGTAGGGCTGTGCGAGTACCCACGACGCCGCCTGAACGCGCCTCGGCCAGCGTCGCCCAAAGGTGTCGGTCCCGTCATGGCCGCTGATCCTGTGGTGCATTCGGATCGGGCACCACCTGCGCCGACGCCCGCTCTGCCATCGCAGACAACGGTGTCGTACCTACAACGAAGTGACGTTGAGGGACTCCAACACACGCTCTGCGCGCTTGACGCCCAACACCGAGATCGACCCGGTGGCCAGCGGGAATCGTCGCCCCTGGTCGGCGTCGAGGCCCAGCCACCGGGCGATCATCACGGCCAGGAGATGACCGTGGGCGAAGACCACCACGTTCGCCTCGTTGTCGGCCAGCCGATCCAGGAAGCGATCGGCCCGGGCACCCACCTCATCGGCTGTCTCACCGCCGGGAACGCCATCGTTCCACTTCGACCATCCCGGCCACTCGGCCAGGATCTCCTCGTGGCGCCGACCCTCGATGTCGCCGTAGTCCCATTCCCGGAGGTCGTCGTCGAGCTCGCACGCGAAGCCGGCCAGTCGAGCTGTGGCCACCGCTCGCCGCAGCGGACTCGCGTACATGGCACCGAAGGCCCAACCGGCAAGGGTGTCGCCCACCGCCCTCGCATCTCGCTCGCCGCGAGCCGTCAGATCCAGGTCGGTCCGACCGGTGTGACGCCCGTCCCTGGACCATTCGGTCTCACCATGGCGGACGAGCACCACGCGTGCGGTCATCGACCCATGGTCGCACGCGAGCGATCGATCGATCGGACCAACACCGACCGCCGACCGGACCCATCCTTGCGGCGTGCCGCCTCGTCGGCCGTCCGTAGGTGGGAGGCTCACCGCCATAGCGTCCACTGACCAGCCGCCCTGGTCCGACATCGCGGCCTGGTACGACGACCTGCTGGTGGCCGGGAGCGGACCCCATGCGACCGCGCTCGAGTGCCTGGGCCGGCTGGTCCCCGATGTGCGCGAGCTCGATGTGGTCGACGTGGCCTGCGGCCAGGGTCTGGCGGCCCGGCTGTTGGCGGACCGCGGTGCCCGCGTGGTGGCCGTCGATTCGTCGGCGGCCATGATCGCCCACGCCAGGCAGCACGGGTCACCCGGCGAAACACCGATCGAGTACGTCGTGGACGATGCCGAGGCCCTCACCCAGCTCGATGATGCACGATTCGACGGGGCCACCTGTCAGCTCGGACTGATGGACATCGCCAACCTCGACGGCGCGCGGCGCGCCATCGCCCGGGTCCTGCGGCCTGCCGGCTGGCTGGCCTTCGTGATCGCCCACCCGTGCTTCCTCGCGCCCGACGCTCAGTTCGCCGACGGGCCCGACGGCCGGCCGGCGGTGACGGTGACCGACTACTTCCACGAGCGTTTCTGGCGATCGACCAAACCGCAGGGCGTCCGGCGGGCCGGCAACCACCACCGAATGCTCAGCACGTATCTCAACGCTCTCACCACGGCGGGTTTCGCCACCCAGCTGCCGCTGTACGCCGCGGTGCCGATCTTCTTTGCAGCCCGCGCCGCCGCACGGCACGTGGTCGGTACCTGAACCGAGCCGCGCCACACCGGCCCGCTCGTCGGTGTCGCGGGATCTACGGTCCGCAGGGACGGCGCGACGGTACGGCGAGTTCACACACCTCGCCGGGAGGCGGGCGAGGTAGCCGTGCTCACCACGTATTCCGGCGATGTCGAGCGTCCCGTCGGGTCGGCTCCGCTGCGCACCGCCCGCGACGGTCGCCGTCGGTCCGAGCCCACCGACGCGCTGTGGCGATCGCTGCGGCCCGAGCGACGGGTGCTGATCGTCGTGGGCGCCGGGACGGACCTCACGCCGGAGTCCTGCTTCCCCTCACCCGAGAGCCACGGCCCCGGGCACCCATATCCTCGAAGGCGATGGCCTCACCAAACGACACCCGCTACGACTTCATCGTGGTCGGGGGCGGGTCGGCCGGTTGCGCGCTGGCCAACCGGCTGAGCGCCGATCCTGCCAACCGGGTACTGGTGCTCGAGGCCGGTCGCCCCGATTGGAAGTGGGATGTCTTCATCCACATGCCCGCGGCGCTGGCCCACCCCATCGGCAACCGCTTCTACGACTGGAAGTACGAGAGCGATCCCGAGCCCCACATGAACGGTCGGCGGGTGTACCACGCCCGCGGCAAGGTGCTGGGCGGGTCGTCGAGCATCAACGGGATGATCTTCCAGCGGGGCAACCCGGCCGACTACGAGAAATGGGCCACCGAACCGGGCATGGCGCACTGGGACTACGCCCACTGTCTGCCCTACTTCAAGCGCATGGAGACCTGCCTTGCCGGGGCCGATGCCTGGCGCGGCGGCGATGGGCCGCTGGAGCTCGAACGGGGACCGGCCACCAACCCGTTGTTCGCCGCGTGGCTCGAAGCCGGCGTCCAGGCCGGGTACCGCCGCTCCGACGATGTGAACGGCTACCGCCAGGAGGGCTTCGCCGCCTTCGACCGGAACGTGCGGCGGGGCCGCCGACTCAGCGCCGCTCGGGCCTACCTGCATCCCGTGCTCGATCGAGCCAATCTGGACGTGGTCACCCGCGCCCACGCCAACCGCGTGCGGTTCGAAGGCAACCGGGCGGTGGGGGTCGAGTACCGACGAGGGCGCCGCACGCGACTGGCCCGAGGCGAAGAGATCATCTGCTGCGGGGGCGCCTTCAACTCGCCGCAACTGCTCCAGCTGTCGGGCGTGGGCGACCCGGACCATCTCGGCGGTCTGGGCATCGACATGGTCAGCGCGCTGCCGGGCGTGGGCGAACACCTGCAAGATCATCTGGAGGTCTACATCCAGTACGCCTGCACGAAGCCCGTCTCGATGCAGCCCCATCTGGCCGGGTGGCGAGCGCCGTGGATCGGACTCCAGTGGCTGTTCCGGAAGGGACCGGCCGCCACGAACCACTTCGAGGCCGGGGCGTTCGTCAAGAGCAATCCCGACGAGGCCTACCCCAACCTGATGTTCCACTTCCTTCCCATCGCCATTCGCTACGACGGCTCCTCGCCGACGGAGGGTCACGGCTACCAGGTGCACGTGGGCCCCATGTACTCCGACTCGAGGGGCACGGTGAAGATCACCTCCACCGACCCTCGGGTGAAACCGGCGTTGCGGTTCAACTACCTGTCCACC
The DNA here is from genome assembly GCA_029858875.1 of Acidimicrobiia bacterium. Taxonomy (GTDB): domain Bacteria; phylum Actinomycetota; class Acidimicrobiia; order Acidimicrobiales; family SHLQ01; genus JAOUEE01. The sequence goes on along the minus strand of JAOUEE010000157.1, from coordinate 1,473 downwards.
GAGCGTGACCGACGGGAGTGGATCGAAGCGGTGCGCACAGCCCGCCGCATCCTCTCCCAACCCGCCTTCGATCCGTTCAACGGCGGCGAGATCTCCCCGGGACCGACGGTGGCGACCGACGAGGAGATCATGGACTGGGTGGCCCGGGACGCTGAGACCGCGCTGCACCCATCGTGTACGGCGCGGATGGGCACCGACCCCATGGCCGTGGTCCATCCCGACACGATGCGCGTCCACGGCACCGAGGGTCTCCGCGTGGTCGACGCCTCGGTGCTGCCGGCGGTGACCAACGGCAACATCTACGCCCCCACCATGATGGTGGCCGAGAAGGCGGCCGACCTGATCCTGGGCCGTCAGGTCCTGCCGCCCGATCGGACCGAGGTCCACCTGCCGGCGCCACCGCACTGACTGATCACCCGCGGCCGGGCGCGGGTCAGTCGGTCAGGTCACCCGCCGAGGCCTCGGTGAAACGGGCCCGGCCCGCCTCGTCGACGTGCACCAGATCGTGGAGCTCCCTATCCGGAGCGAGGCGCGAGTGATCGAGGAAATCGGCACCGTGACCGACAGCCGCCCGGGTCGAATCGGCCCAGCGCGGGTGTTGACAAACATCGCCCGACTTTCGTATACCTTCACATCTATGCAGGTATCAGAGGTGACCCGGGATGACTCGTGCGCCGTGCCCGCGGTCGACCATGGCCGGGTGGACGCCGTGGCCCTCAGCCTGATCGGCACCGACGAGGCCAGCGACCTGGCCGAGCTGTTCCGGCTGCTGGGCGATCCCACTCGGGTGCGCATACTCTTCGCGCTGCTCGAGGCGGGCGAGCTCTGCGTGTGCGACATCGCCGCCGTCGTCGAGACCAGCGAGACCAAGGTGAGCCAGGCCCTGCGCCTGCTGCGGGGCGCCGGCGTGGTGCGCAACCGCCGTGACGGACGCAATGTGCACTACCGGCTCGACGACGCCCACGTGCGGCTGCTGCTGGACCTGTCGCGCCAACACGTGGCCCACGGTTGATGAGCGCAGCCCACGATCATGGCCACAGCCACGGGCCCACACTGGCCCGCGCCGGTGAACGCCACCGCCGCCCTCTCACGATCGCCTTCGTACTGATCGGCGCCTTCTTCGTCGTGGAGGCGGTGGCCGGCGTGCTCACCAACTCGCTGGCCCTGCTCTCCGATGCCGGCCACATGCTCACCGACGTCATCGGCCTGGGCATGGCGTTGGCCGCAATCCAACTGGCCACCCGCTACCAGTCCGACACCCGCTCGTCGGCCAACAGCCACACCTTCGGGCTCTACCGACTGGAGATCCTGGCCGCGTTCGTCAACTCGCTGCTGCTGTTCGCGGTGGCCATCTGGGTGTTGGTCGAGGCCGTCCGCCGGCTCTTCGACGAACCCGAGGTGCTGGGCATCCCCATGCTGGTGGTGGCCACCTTGGGCCTGGCGGTCAACGTGGTGGCCTTCTTCCTGCTGCGG
>JAOUEE010000535.1 GCA_029858875.1 Acidimicrobiia bacterium | reverse complement strand
ACCCATCACGATCGTGCTGGCCGACGACGATCCCGATGACCGGTTCATGGCCCAGGAGGCGCTGGAGGCCAGCCTGCTGACCAACGAGCTGGTGATGCTCGAGGACGGAGAGCAGCTCATGGACTACCTGCTGGGCCACAACGACTACGCCGATGCCGGACCGGGCGAGCCGGGTCTGATCCTGCTGGATCTGAACATGCCTCGAAAAGACGGTCGGGAGGCGCTCGAGGAGATCAAGACCGATCCCCGGCTCCGGCGGATCCCTGTCGTCGTGCTGACCACCTCGAAAGCCGAAGAGGACATCCTCCGCACGTACGACCTCGGGGTGAACTCCTTCATCACCAAACCGGTGACGTTCGACCGACTGGTCGAGGTGATGAAAGAAGTCGGTCGCTACTGGCTCGAGATCGTGGAGCTCCCCGCTCCGACCTGACATGACCACCCGGATCCGGGTCCTCCTCGTCGAGGACGACGACGATGATCGCCTGCTCACCACGGACACCCTCGACGAGGTGGTGGGCACGCGCTACCAGGTGACCTGGGTCCGCGACGCCACCGAAGCGATCGCGGTGCTCACCGGCGACGGCGAGCCCTTCGACGTGGCGCTGGTGGACTTCCACCTCGGCGCCCTCACCGGGCTCGACATCCTGCATGCGGTGCGCGCCGCCCAGGTCGACACGCCCTGCATATTGCTCACCGGGCAGAGCGACGCGGCCACCGACCGGGCGGCGATGGCAGCCGGCGCGGCCGACTTCATCGTCAAGAGCGGGTTCGACGCCGACCTGCTCGAGCGCTCCATCCGGTACGCGGTGGAACGAGCGGCCACACTGCGGTCGCTGCGTGAATCCGAGATCCGCTTCCGGTCCGTGGTCGAGGCCGCCAGCGAAGGCATCGCCCTTCTCGGCGACGACGGCAGCATCATCAGCTCGAACCGGGCCATGCGCGAACTTTTCGGCGACCCGTCGACATCACTCGACGGCATCGACTTCCAGTTGCTTCTCGCCCCGGCCAGCGCGGCCGCACTCCTGCACCAGATCGAGAACATGCAGGAAGCCGACACCATCAGGATCGGCCCCATCGAGGCCGATGGGCGTCGTCGGGACGGGGCGATCTTCCCGATCGAGGTGTCGGTGTCCTCGTGGCGGACCGACGGGGGCGAGCGCTTGTGGAGCGCCATCGTCCGAGATGTCACCGAGCGCAAGGCCCTGGCCGACCAGCTGCAGCACCAGGCCTTCCACGATCCCCTCACCGGCTTGGCCAACCGGGCGCTGCTGCGCGAGCGGGTCGATCACGGGCTGGCCGGTCTCGCTCGGACACGCGGCTACGTGGGCGTGCTGTTCCTCGACCTCGACAACTTCAAGTTGGTGAACGACACCTTCGGCCACGATGTGGGTGACGAGCTGCTGGAGGCGGTGGCGGCCCGACTGGAGGGCTGTGTTCGCCCGACCGACACCGTGGCGCGCCTGGGCGGTGACGAGTTCGCCGTCTGTCTGCTGGATGTGGCCGAACCCAATCGGATGCTGTGGATGGCGGACCGCATCATTCGTCGTATCGCTCAGCCCTTCGACCTACAGGGACGCATGGTCGACACCACCGGGAGCATCGGGCTGGCGGTGTCCGACGACGCCGAGCTCGATGCCGACGCGCTGCTGCGCAACGCCGACGTGGCCATGTACGCGGCCAAAGGACGAGGCAAGAACCGGTTCGAGGTCTTCGAGGACGCCATGCACGGGGCTTTGGTCGAGCGGGTGGAGCTCGAGGCCGATCTCCGCCAGGCGCTCGACCTGGGCGAGATCCACGTCGACTACCAGCCGGTGTTCAATCTCGACAGCGGCATGATCCGGGGCTTCGAGGCCCTGGCTCGCTGGGATCACCCGAAGCGCGGTCCGGTGTCACCGTCGGTGTTCATCTCGATTGCCGAGGAGTCGGGCTTGATCCGTCCGCTCGGCCGCTGGATCCTCACCGAAGCGGTGGTGCAGGCGGCGCAGTGGCAGCGCCGTTTCGTACTCGACGAACCGATCTCGATCGCCGTCAACCTGTCGAGCCGGCAGCTGGCCGACCCCGGTCTCCTCGAGACGGTCGATCAGGTGATGACCGACAGTGGGCT
>JAOUEE010000156.1 GCA_029858875.1 Acidimicrobiia bacterium | reverse complement strand
ATCGGCGGCGTTCACGACCGCACCCACGGGCACGTCGCACAGCCGGGAGATCTTGCGCTTCAGCTCGGCGCTGATCGGCTGCTCACTGCGACACACGATGGCGTCGGGTTGGATTCCACGGCTGCGCAGCTCGGTGACGCTGTGCTGGGTGGGTTTGGTCTTCTGTTCGGCCGACGGGCCGATGAACGGCACCAGGGTGACATGGACGTAGCAGACGTTGTCCCGACCGACATCGAGGCGGAACTGCCGGATGGCCTCGAGGAACGGGAGAATCTCGATGTCGCCCACGGTGCCGCCCACCTCGGTGATGACCACGTCGACATCGTCACCGGCCAGCATGGTGATGCGGCGCTTGATCTCGTCGGTGATGTGGGGGATCACCTGCACGGTCTTGCCCAGGTAGTCGCCTCGACGCTCGGCGGCCAGCACGTGCGAGTAGATCGATCCCGTGGTGGCGTTCGATGCCCGCGACAGGTTCTCGTCGATGAACCGCTCGTAGTGGCCCAGGTCGAGATCGGTCTCGCCACCGTCGTCGGTGACGAACACCTCGCCGTGTTCGAACGGATTCATGGTGCCGGGATCGACGTTGATGTACGGATCGAGCTTCTGGATCGTGACCCGTAGGCCCCGGGCTTTCAGCAGTCGCCCGAGCGACGAAGCCGTGATGCCCTTGCCCAACGACGAGGCCACACCACCCGTTACGAAGATGTGTTTTGTCACGGGATCTGACGGTACCTCGCCCGAGCCCATCGCGCGCGCATCATCCACCGGTAACGGGGTCGGAGCCGGTCACGGGGCTCAGTGGCGGCGATCGCGAGAGGCGGTGACCAGCAGTTCCACCGCATGGTCGTTGGCGGCTTCGCTGTCGGGCGAGCCGCTGAGCATGCGGGACAGCTCGACGACCCGTTCCTCCGACGCCAATACCCGGGCGTGGCTGACGGTGGTGTCGTCCTCGGCCGACTTCACCACCGCAACCTGCTGGTCGGCGTAGGCGGCCACCTGGGCCAGGTGGGTGACGACGAGGACCTGGTGCCGATCACCGAGGGCAGCCAGACACCGGCCCACGGCATGGGCCGTCTCGCCACCGATGCCGGCGTCCACCTCGTCGAAGATCAGCACGGGGGGCGCCCCGGTGAGGACCATCCGGAAGGCGAGCATGGCCCGGGCCAGCTCGCCGCCGGACGCCACCTTGGCCAACGGGAGGACGTCGCCTCCCGGGTTGGCGGCCAACCCGAAACCGACCTCGGCTCCCGCCGGCCCGTCGACGGTGACGGCGAAGCGAGCCTCGGGCATGGCCAGCTGGATCAGCTCGGCCTCGACGGCGACCGCCAGCGGCTCGGCGGCCGCCCGGCGCTGGGCCCCCACCTCCTGCTGCGCGAGCTCAAGCTTCGCGGCCGCCGCGATTCGCCGCCGGTCGAGGTCGGCCGCCCGCTCGTCGTACTGCTCGAGCTCGGCCAACCGAGCACGGGCCTGATCGGCGAAGACCAGGACATCGGCCAGGCTCTCGCCGTACTTCCGGCGCAGATCGTGCAGCAACCGGCGCCGCTCTCGGACCGCAGCCAGCCGGGCCGGGTCGTCGTCGATCTGTTCGATGGCCTGGCGCAGCTCGGACCGAACATCGTCGAGCTCGACCACCAGGCTCCGCAGCCGCACCGACAACTCGGCGAACGGCCGGCGCTCGTCGATGCTCTCCATCGCGGTGCCGAGGGCCGCCGTTCCGCCTCCATCGGCATCCAGGGCGTCGAGCGCCCGATGCCCGGCCTCCCGATGGGCCACCGCGTCGGCCAGATCGTCCTCGAGCAGGCCAAGGCGCTCGTCCTCGTCGGCGTCGGTGAGGGCCGCGGCGTCCAACTCCTCCACCTGGAATCGACACAGGTCGATCTCGCGGGCCCGTTCCCGTCCATCGCCACCCAGATCCGCGAGAGCCGCTTCGATGGCATGCAGCTCGGCCCGCGCCGCGGTCAGCGGGCCCGTCTCCACCCGGCCGAACCGGTCGAGGGCCGACCGTTGCACAGCCGCCGACAGGAGAGACTGATGGGCGTGCTGACCATGGAGGTCGACCAACTCCGCCCCCAGCTCGGCGAGGGCCGCCGCTGTGGCCAGACCGCCATCGACGTAGGCGCGCGAGCGACCCTCGCGGGGCAGGGTCCGGCGGAGGATGAGCTCGCCCTCGGCCGTCTCGAATCGACCCTCGACCGTTGCTTCCTCGGCGCCGGGACGAACCAGGTGGCTGTCGGCCCGGCCGCCCATCAGCAGGTCGATCGCCTCGACGACCATGGTCTTTCCGGCCCCGGTCTCACCGGTGACGGCCGTCAAGCCGGCCTCGAACAGGAGGGTGAGCTCGGGGATCACCCCCAGATCGGTGATGCGCAGCTCACGCAACATGGCGGGTCCGGGTGGCGGCGCAGTGCGGAATGGGTCATTCCCCTCGTTCGAGAAGGCCGAACTTGGCCTTCAACACCTGATGGAAGTTCCGGGGCCCGAATGTGACCAGGCGCACGGTTCGGGGCGACGCCGTGCACTCCACCACATCGCCCTTGTCCAACATCACCAGCGTACGACCGTCCACCGACAGGCGAGCCTCCCGGTGACCCAGCACCTCGAAGGTGACCGTACTCGTGGGTTTCAGGATCAGCGAGCGGTCGAAGAGCTGATGAGGCGAAACCGGCGTCAACAGCAAGGCTCGCAACCCGGGCGCCACGATGGGTCCCCGGGCCGACAACGAATAGGCGGTGGATCCGGTGGCGGTGGCCACGATGAGACCGTCGGCGGCGTAGGTGTGGAAGTAGGCGCCGTCGATGGACACGCCCAGCCGGATGGTGGTGCTGGTGGCACCGCGTTCGACGACCACGTCGTTGAGGGCATGGTGAATCCGGGGGGCGGCCGTGCCGCTTCTGACCGTGGCCTGCACCATCATGCGCTCGACGAGGACATGCTCGCCGGCCAGGAACTGCTCGACGGCGCGCTGCTCGTCTCCCGGTTCCACCATCGCCAGGTATCCCAGCTCGCCGATGTTGACGCCGAGCACGGGCACATCGCGATCACCGATGAGGTCGACGGCCCGCAGGATGCTGCCATCACCGCCGAGCGAGATCACCAGGTCGAGCCCCTCGGCGAAGGAGGCGTCATCGACCACTTCGGCCTCGAGCCCCAGGGTCTCACCGTCGAGCTTGGTGATCCGGACCGGATGGCCGCGGTCGGTCAGCCACTGGATCAGCTGGTGGGCCTGGCTGGTGGCCAGGTCGCGGTGATGGTGGATGACGATGCCGACCGCGGTCACGAGTGCAGCTCCTCGGCCCGGCGGACCACCGCGTCGATCTCCGCAACGGTCAACGGCGGGCATCGGGCGTCTTCCAGCGGGACGAATCGGGCGAGGAACTCCACGTTGCCGTCGGCACCCGTCAGCGGCGAGGTCATGACCTCCATCATGACCGCTCCGGCCGCGTTGGCCGCGTTCTGGACGGTCGACAGCACCGATCGCCACGACTCCGGGTCTCGGATGACACCGCGGCCTCGACTGGCCACCGATCGACCGACCTCGAACTGCGGTTTCACCAAGGCGACGAGTGATCCGCCGGGCGCCACCAGCGCGATGAGCGCGGGCATCACCGTTTCGAGTGAGATGAACGAGAGGTCGGCCACGACCAGTGGCACAGTCCCTCCCAGATCATGGGGCGTCACGTAGCGGACGTTGGTGCGCTCGACGTTGCGGACCCGCTCGTCCACGATCAGCGAGTGGTGCAACTGGCCCCGCCCGACGTCGACGGCGACCACCTCCGCCGCACCCCGCTGGAGCAGGCAATCCGTGAACCCTCCGGTGCTGGCGCCGCAGTCGATCACCCGGTGGCCCGCGACCTCGATGGCGAAGCCGTCGAGCGCGGCGGCCAACTTCTGCCCGCCGCGACTGACGAAAGGCCGGGGTTCACCGGCCACGACGATCGGGTCGCCGGGGTCCACGAGTCGCGCCGGCTTGAACACGGGCGCGCCGGCCACCGTCACCCGGCCCGCCTGGATGACGTCACGAGCCAGCGAACGGCTCGCCACCAACTGGCGACGGACCATTTCGGCGTCGAGTCGCCGTCGTGTAGCCGTACCAGCTCCTCTCCGCGATCGCCACGGGCCTGACGAGCGGCGTGGGACCACTCCCCCGCGCCGACTAGCATCGTAGGGCCCTGGGCAACGGGGCCAGCGAAACCCCGAACTCGAATTCCCTTGAAGGACCCCCGTGACCACCGCCGAACGTACGCGCGCATCACAGGCTGAAGTCGAGCACTTCGCCGAGCGGCTGGACCGTCTGGTGGACAACATCGAGCGAATCATCAAGGGCAAGACCGATGTGGTGCAGCTGGCCCTGGTGGGGATGCTCGCCGAGGGGCACCTGCTCATCGAGGACGTACCGGGGGTGGGCAAGACCACGCTGGCACGAGCCATGGCCGAGTCCATCGACGGCACGCTCTCGCGCATCCAGTTCACGCCCGATCTCCTGCCCACCGACGTCACCGGTGTGCAGATCTTCAGCAACGCCAGCAACAAGTTCGAGTTCCATCCCGGCAGCGTGTTCGCCAACATCGTGCTGGGCGACGAGATCAACCGGGCCTCGCCGAAGACGCAGAGCGCCCTGCTCGAGGTGATGGAAGAGCACCAGGTGACCGTGGACGGCGTCCCTCACCCCGTGCCCGATCCGTTCGTCGTGATCGCCACCCAGAACCCGGTCGAGCTCGACGGCACCTACAACCTGCCCGAGGCGCAGCTCGACCGTTTCATGATGCGGCTGCGCATCGGCTATCCCAACCAGGCGGCCGAGATGGAGATCATCGACGCCCTCAACACCCGCCACTTCCGGCCCGAGCTGTCGGCACTCATCACGCCCGACGAATTCCGCCGCATGAGTGACATCGGCGATCGCATCCACGTCGCCCCCAATGTCCGCCACTACATCGTCTCGATCGCCAGAGAGACTCGGAACATCCCACAACTCCGTTTGGGGGCCAGCCCTCGGGGCAGCGCGTCGCTGGCCCGGGCAGCACGAGCCTTCGCCGCGGCCGCCGGCCGCACCTACGTGATGCCAGAAGACATCAAGACCCTGGCTCCTCACGTGCTCACCCATCGGCTCATCCTCACGCCCGAGGCCGAGCTCCAGGGCGTCAGCGCAGCCGGACTCCTCGAGCGGGTCCTGGCCGAGGTGCCGGTGCCGGCCGAGCGCGACAGCGGCTAGTGCTCACCCGCGCCGGTCGCAGCGCCCTCGCCCTCGGGGCCGCGCTGATCTTGGCCGGGTGGATCTTCGGCTACGCACCCCTGCTCGCCATCGGCATCTCGTCGCTGGCGGTGGTGGCCATCGCCGTGGCGCTCGTCTCCCGTCCGCCGACGGTGGGCGTCGAACGGGAGGTGCGGCCCACCCGGGTGATGTCGGGCCAGCCGGCCGAGGTGCAGTTGCGGATAATCAACGCCGGCCGGCGTTCGGCCCCGGCCGGCGTGGCACTCGAGCGGTTCGGCGATCGTGCCCTTCCGGTGACCGTCCCGACCCTGGCCAGCGGCGAGAGCGTGGTGCTGACCAAGGACCTGCCCACCGACCGCCGGGGTGTGTACGAGGTCGGTCCGCTCATCATCAACCGCTCCGATCCACTCTCACTCGCCCGTCGCGGCCAGTGGTCCAGCGAGGTCGGCCGGCTGCATGTCCATCCTCGGATCCATCAGGTGCAGCCCTTTCCCTCCGGGTTGGCCCGCGACCTCGACGGGCCCAACTCCGGAGAGGCTCCCGAGGGCGGGATCGCCTTCCAGAACCTCCGCGAGTACGTGGTGGGCGACGACCTGCGGCTGATCCATTGGCGATCCTCGGCCAAGACCGGCCAGATGATGGTCCGCCACAATGTCGACACGCATCAGCCCCGCACGCTGATCCTGCTGGACACCAGGCCCGACGTCTACACCGAGGTCTCGTTCGAGGACGCCATCCGGGCGACGGCATCGATCGCCATGGCCTCGCTGGCTCGACACTTCCCCTTCAAGCTGCGCACCACGGCCGGCCTGGTGCTCGAGCACACGACACCCACTCGTCTCCTGGACGAACTGGCTGCCCTGACGGTGGGCCCGGGCGACTTCGAGAGCCTGACCCGGTCCGCGGCGCGCGAGCGAGGCGGCTACTCCCTGGCCATCATCACCGGTGCGGCACCGGCATCCGATCTGATAAGTGTCGGGCCGCTCCGTAGCCGCTTCGACAACATCACCATCGCACGGATGGGCATCCGAAGCGCCAACGAGGCCGTCCAGCTTCCGGGCGCCCTGCTCATCAACGTCGACTCGAGCATCAGCTTCGCCCAGGCCTGGAATCGACGAATTCGACGCTGAGCGCCCCGATGTCCCGTCAGCGACCGCGGTTGCGGAGCAGCGGCCGTGGGTTGAGGCCGGCGACCACGCCCCGAAACATCGAGCGCGAGCTGCTCAGGTCCCTGCGAAAGAGGTCAGCCAGATCCCAAGCCCGGTCCGCCGCCTCGGGTGTGGGCGCGTCGGCCGCGTAGGCACAGGCACCCACCGCGGGCAGCATCTCCCGCAGGGCGTCGACCGTCTCGTCGCCCAGCCGTACCCCGCCGGCGGCCACGACTTCGGTGATGGTCAGTCGGGGATGCAGCCCGACGCCGGTCTCCACCAGCCGATCACCCGAGTCCACCCATGCGCCGATGATCCGCTCGGTGGGGGTGTTCGCTCGGCGACGCTGCCGGCGACGGCGACGTTTTGACACCATGATGAGCGCCCCGAACGTCACCACCCACAAGAGGGCGAACCCCACCAATCCGACGGGCACCAACCAGGGCGACAGGGAGTTCGACTCGGGCTCGGCCTCGGGCAGGATCTGCCCCGGGGCCGCCTGTTGGGGCGTGGGACGGACGCCACCCAACTCACCGGCGGGCACCGTGGTACCAGGAGCTGCCTCCAATGGCTCACCCGAGTCGTTGGGCGTGACTTCGAGCGCCTGCCAACCGAGACCGTCGGCCAGGCGGACCTCGGCCCACACCGCGTGGTCGGCGGAGGTCACCTCCAGCGTGGTGGTACCGGGCGGCAGATCCGGCGGAAGCTCCCAGCCAACGACGACTCGGGCCGGGAATCCCAGCGCTCGGGCCATCAAGGCCATGCCGGTGGCGTAGTGGACCTGGGTGCCGGGCTGGTCGCCGGTGAGGAACGCCTCGACCTGACCGGCCGAGTACCCCGACGGTGCCGCCGGGTCGAACCGAGTCTGCGTCTCGAGGTGCTCGCGCAGGGCCTGCAGCTCCTGGGCGGCGGAATCGGCATCAGCGCTGACCTCGGCTGCCAACTCGGCGATGGTGTTGCTCACGCCGTCGGGCAGGGTTCGCAACGAGTCGTAGATCTCGTTGGACTCGGCTTCGACCGCACCGAGTTCGGCGTCCCCGGGCCGGATCACATCGACCACCATCACCACTGGGGCGCTCAGCGTGGCCGGAGCCAGCACGGTGCCACTCTGCTCACCGAAACGGACGGGGCTGAGGTCGACGATCCGGTTGGGGCGACCGACCACGGGAAGGTAGGGACCGAGATCCGGGTCGAAGCGCTCGAACGACAGCGTCAGCTGCTCACGGTCATCACGCAGTGACGCGTCCTCGGGCAGGAGCTCGTCGTGGCGTTCGTATCGATCGGTGGTGCTCCACACCCGGCCGTCGTACGCGTCGAACGCGGCGTAGCTCACCCGCGGCACCTCGGCCAGATCACCGGTTCCCAGGATCGAGACCACGAACGCCGACACGGGAGGATCCTGGGCGATCACATCCTTGAACCGATCCAGCGGGTGGATCACCGCCTCCTCGGCGACGTCTTCGTCGCGCCGATCCCGTGGATCGAAGGGGTCGTCGGTGCGGCCGAGGCCAACCAGCGTGCCCAGACCAACCCCGATCAGGGTGGCCAGCACGATCATGGGGCCGCCGACGAGGAGCACCCGACCCAGGCGACGTCGAGGCTGGAAGTCGGCATCGGCCCGCGCCACCTGGGTCGCCCCGCCCGTACCCACCGGGTTGGCACGGAGCAGGACCAGGCCCAGTACCCCGGCGATGAGGGCGGCGACGATCAGCAGCCGGCTGTCGGGGGCGGGAGCGCCCAGGGGCAGGCTGAAGCCGTACAACACCAGCGACGGCAGCACCGGAGGCAAGACCCCGTCGGTGTGCATGATCAACACGGTGGTGACGACGGCGGCCGCGTAGACCATGGCCACCAACAACACGGTGACCGGACTGGGGTCGCTCAGGGGCAGGAAACTGCTCAGCGCGTCGGCCCACCCGTGACCCAATCCGTCCCACAGGGCGGACGCCGTATCGGTCGTGGGCAGGCCGAGCACCAACGTGTCGCCCAGCGCGAAGTACATCTCGACCGGGAGCAGGCCAACGACCAGGACCGCCACCGCCCAGCGACGAGACAGCAGGCCCCGGGTCAGCAGGGCGACGAGCACGGCCGCGACGATGGCGGTTCCGGCGAAGCGCACCAGGAAGGTCCAGCCGTCGAACACCCGGTGGTAACCGACGCTCGCCAGGCTGACCAGAGCAACCCCGGCGGCGACATCGAGAATCCGGCGGAGCCGCACTAGGCCGGGCCCGCCGGCGCCACGGTCGTCGGTGGCGGCGGAGGAGGTGGCGGCGGCGGCGGCGGG
>JAOUEE010000534.1 GCA_029858875.1 Acidimicrobiia bacterium | reverse complement strand
GTTGGACCCCTCGGCCGGGCCCACGAAGCCACCGAGAACGGCGAAGACCTCGTTGTCCTCGGTCATCTCCAGGCACGCCTGGTCGGCCTCGGTGTTGCCGATCGGGTTGTAGAAGGTGAAGACCGGTTCGACCATGCGACCGTTGATGCCGCCCCGGGCGTTGAGATCATCGATGTAGGCCTGCCACACGCCCTGTTGGTCGCCCCATCCCTGCGGCGAGAAGTTGTTCTCCACCAGGTAGGCGAAGTCGAGCATGGAGATGCCGACACGGATGGTGTCGGCGGTGACCCCCCGAGAGGATGCCGTGAGCTCGACCGAGGTGGTGGAGCCACCGCTGTCCCCGGCTGTGGTGGACGACGCCCCATCGGCGGTCGTGGTGGGACCGCCGCTGGTGGTGGAAGCCTCGTCGGTGGCGGCGCCCTCCTCGTCGCTGCTGCTGGTGCACGAGGCTCCCAGCAACCCGATGGCGCCGACGATGACGACGAGACGGACCAGCCGGTGGCTGGTGGTTGGGCGTGGCATCGGGCTCCCCCTGGATGTGATGCGAGCTGACGACCCGGAGACGGGTCAGCCTCCAGTTGACCACAGTCCGGCACCTGGGTGGGCGCAGAAGGCGGGAACGGCGACCGGGTCCACCGATCTTGCGTGAGTTCGTCGCGACGGTCGGCACCAACCGACGCCATTTCGGTGGAGGAGGGGTCAGATGGGCATGCCGTGATGAGGCGGCACGTGCAGCTCGCCGATGGCATCGGCCCGACGATGCAACAAGTCGACGGTGTCGCCCAGGTTCTTGGTGATGATGTACCGCCGGGCCGCGGTCTCGGCCACCACGAAGTCACCCAGGGCATCGAGGTCGGCCTCGGTGACGTCCCGGCCCGCCTTCTCGAGCATCGCCTTCATCTCGTCGAAGGTCATGCTCTTGCGACCGGTGCCTTCGCCCACCCGCTGGAGGTGCTCGGGCCGGTTGCGGGTGGCGGTGAAGAGCCCGGTTCGCAACAGCCCACCCGACGGGTAGAAGACCGATGCCCGCAGTTGCGTGTCCTCACTGACCAGGTTGTGGTGCAGCGCCTCGGTGAAGCAGCTGACCGCGGCTTTCGACGCGGCGTAGACCGATACCGTCGGCACCGGCGCGAAGCCACCGTCACCCGACGAGGTGTTCACGATCTGTCCCGGTTCACCACCTTCGAGCATCCGGGGCACGAACTCGCTGACGCAGATGGCCGTACCGAAGACGTTGACGCCGAAGCACCACCGCCAGTCGTTGGGTTCCTGTTGCCACGGCTTGCCGCCGCCGCCCGAGGTGACGCCTGCGTTGTTGTAGAGGAGGTTGCACTTGCCGTGGGTGGCGTACACGTGGTCGGCCAGCGCCTTCACCGATGCTTCGTCGGTGATGTCGGTCGGCCAGCCGCTCACGTTGCCCAGCGACGACAACTCCTCGACCGCGGCGTCGAGCGCCGCCTGTTCGATGTCGGCGATCACGACAGTCGCACCCCGGCGGAGCAACGCCCCGACGATGCCCTTGCCGATGCCGCCCGCCCCGCCGGTGACGACCGCGACGGAGCCGGCGATCTCGATGTCGGCGATGTCGGTGCCGTCGGTCATGCGACCTCCTGGAGTTGGTTGAGGGGATTCATGCCCGGACACCCCTTGGCCCGCTCGGGGATCTCGGCGTAGTCGATGGGCGTGGCCACGAACTCCTTCGTGGGGCAGTGCTTCTCGGCCAGCGGCGCCAGCGCGTCCAGATCGAAGCGATAGACCCTGGCCGCGTTGGTGGTGAGCATCTTGGTGGTGTCCTGCACCGACATCTGCGCGAAGGTGAGACGAAGATGCTCGCGGGTGTGCGGGAACGAGCCCTCGATGTGCGGATAGTCGCTGCCCCACATGATCCGGTCGGGCCCCACCACCTGCACGGCGTCGACCTCGGCCGGGCGCAGGAACGAGGCACCGATGTAGCACTGCCGGTTGAAGTACTCGGTGGGGGTGAGCGACATCTGGGCCACCGCCTGGCCACCGAAGATGGACTCCGATCCGTACTTCGAATGCTTCATCCGGTAGTGGAAGCTGTCCAGTTTGGCCAGCGTGTCGGGAACCCACGCGGTGCCGGTCTCGGTG
>JAOUEE010000533.1 GCA_029858875.1 Acidimicrobiia bacterium | reverse complement strand
TCACGATGATGGGTCACCGGGGGGGTTGCGTTGTGGCAGGGCGTCTGTAACAGTGTGCAAGTAACACTACGACAGTGTTCTAGTTCTGGCAAGAGGAGCCACCATGCCGAATCCCACCGACGGTGTCGACACCAGCGACAATCCGTACCTCATCGTTTCGTCGGACACCCACGCCGGCCTGTTCGTGGAGGACTATCGCCAGTACCTCGAGTCGTCGGTCCATGCCGAGTTCGACGAGTGGCTGGCCACCCGCCACGAGCACCGGGCCATGGTCGAGGAGATGAACGGCGAGTACGTCGAGCAATGGGAGCGCGAGAACGAGATCGGCCTCAAAGGCGCCTACGACCCCGCGATCCGCGACAAGACCCTCGATGCCGATGGCGTGGCCGGCGAGATCATCTTCGCCGACGGTGACGCCGTCACGGGTATGGAATCGCCACCATTCGGAGCCGGCCTGAGCGCTGGCGCCATCACCGACCCCAAGCTGGCCTGGGCCGGGGCTCGGGCCCACAACCGCTGGCTCGAGGAGTTCTGCGCCACCAACCCACCCCGACGCGCCGGTGTGGCGCTGGTGCCGGTGACCCACGGCGTCGAGGAGGCGGTCAAGGAAGTCGAGGCCCTGGCCGGCAAGCCGGGCGTGCGCGGGATCATGATCCCCACCATGTGGCACGACCACCCGTCCTACGGCCACGAGAGCTACGACCCCGTGTGGGCCGCCTGCGCCGAGGCCGGACTCGTGGTGCACACCCACTCGGGCGAGGCCGACACCGAGGCCTACAACGACAACATGGCCCAGTACATGCTGGAGGTGGCCTTCTGGACCCACCGCCCGCTGTGGCAGCTGCTGCTGTCGGGCAAGTTCGACAAGTTCCCCAACCTCAAATACGCCCCGGTCGAGTGCGGCTCGTGGTGGCTGGGCGACCTGCTGTTCAAGACCGATGCCATGTTCGGTGGGCGCAACTGGAAGGTCAAGAAGATGGCCTCGCGCACCAAGGACCTCATCCAGAAGCTGCCCTCGGAGTACATCGGCACCAACGTGTTCATCGGCGCATCGACCATGAGCAAGGTCGAGCTGCGCCGGCGCTACGTCAACGGCATCGACGCGCTGATGTGGGGCACCGACTACCCCCACCCCGAAGGCTCGTGGCCCAACACCATCGAGCGACTGGAGACCGACTTCCAGGAGATCCCGGTGGAGGAGACCCGGCTGCTCCTCGGACTCAACGCCGTTCGCTGCTACGACCTCGACATCGAAGGTCTCACGAAGATCGCGGCCGACATCGGACCCACGCCCACCCAGCTCAACCAGGACCTCACGCGCCGAACGCCCGACAACGCCATCCGTGAGGCCCGCTTCTGGTTCGACGACTACAACATCGACTGGAAGGGCTGAGCATGGCCGAGCCGCACATCGTGATCAGTGCCGACACGCACTGCGGTGCCGATCTGCTCGGTTACCGTCCCTACCTCGAGGCGAAGTACCACGCGGAGTTCGACGACTGGGCCGCCTTCATGGAGGCCGACAACGAACGACGCAAGGCGCTGTTCGCCGGCATGGAACGCTCGCCGATGGAGGTCGGGGTCGACGGCGACCCCGACGAGTTCGGCTACCGCAACCACTCGTCCGAACAGCGCCTGCGCGAGCAGGAGGACGACGGGGTGATCGCCGCAGTGTTGTTCCCCAACACCCAGCCTCCGTTCTCGCCGCCGGCGGCCACCTCGTTCGAGGCGCCGCCCTATTCGGACAACTTCGAGAACCGCTGGGCCGGCCTGCGGGCTCACAACCGCTGGCTGGCCGATTTCGTCAGCGAGGCTCCCGAGCGCCGGGCCGGCATCATCCAGATCTTCCTGGGCGATGTCGAGGGCTCGGTGAAGGAGATCGAGTGGGCAGCCGAGCAGGGCTTTCGCGGCGGTGTGCTCGTTCCCGGGGCTCCGCCCGACTCACCGTTCGACCCGCTGTACGCGGCCAAGTACGAGCCGATCTGGGCTGCCGCCGATGCCGCCGGGCTGCCTCTCAACCACCACGCGGGCGGCGCGTCGCCCAACTTCGGCGAGCACTTCCCGGCATCGCTGGCCATGTTCATGCTCGAGGTGCAGTGGTGGACCCAGCGGG
>JAOUEE010000155.1 GCA_029858875.1 Acidimicrobiia bacterium | reverse complement strand
TCGGTCTTCTCGGTGACGTGCTGATCGGGCACCCCGGGGCGGCGCCAGCCGTACCGCTGCTCCACCTGGTCCAGCATCTGATCGTGGTTCTCGGTGAAGCCGATCGTGTCGATGGTGGCGAGGTTGGCCTTGGCCCGGTCGAGGAAGTCGGGGTCGATGTCGACGTCGACGGCGTAGTGCTCGGCGCCGCTCGAGGCAGTGAGCCCATAGAGCTTGGTCATGTGGTTCTGGTAGTGCGGGATGATCAAGGGCTCGTCGTAGATCACCTCGATGGGCTGGCCCTGCCACCGGCCCGGCACCCGCTGCCACTGGTGCAGGAAGGACAGGGTCCGGGCCACCGGCTCCCGCAGGATGGTGAGCGTCTCGTACCGATGGGGCAGCTCGTCGAGCACGAAGTACGGGAAGTGGCCCGTGACCACGGCGAAGTCGTCGAACCGCTCCCGCGGGACGGCCCGCAGATAGGCCACACTGGTGACCGACTCGTGGGTCTCGGGGTTGTCGCTGGCTGTGGGATACACCCGATCGGGCCCGAAGTTGGCCTTGAGGTGCCACAAGAAGGTGGTGCCGCCGGTGCGCATGACGTGCAGAAAGAAGAACCGGCGCTCCTGGTCGACCATGGCGGCAGCGTGACACCAGACCCTGGCCCCCGCAATTCGGGCCGAGAATCGGCGCCGGCTGGTCAAGACCGGGCGGCAAGCGGTCGATTGAACACCAGACCCCGTCTCAGGAGCCCCCGTGTCACACCGCTCGAAGCACGAACTGAACATTCCCTCAGGTCGACCCACCGGCCCTGTCCTGGTCGTGGCCGACCAGGAATCCGGGCTGTTGATCGAGCGGCTCCTCGCCAACGCCGGCCACGACACACTGCACGCCACCGACGTCGACCAGGCCATCAACATGCTCGACAGCTCCCGGCCGGCGTGTTCATGCGTGGTCGCCGATCGCGACAGCCGCCTGGCCGACGGGGTCGTGTCGTTGCTGGACCGCACCCGATCGTTCGGGCCGGTGTCGCTGGCCGAGGTCCCGTTCGTGGTGCTCGGAACCCAGACCACGAAGCAGTTCCTGCTGTGGCAGGGGGGCATCGATGCCTACGTGCAGCGGCCCATCCACGCCCGGGACCTGCTGGAAGCCATCCACGGCGTGCTCACCCGCAGCGACGGCGAGCGGACCCGGTTGCGCCAGCAGATGATCGAGGAGCTGTCCCGGGTCACGTTCTGACCCCTGAACCGGGCCAACGCCCAAGAGCACCGACGATCGGCCCCACGACGTGGCGTCCAGACTGGGGCCGGAGCCGCCGATGCGGCACACTGGACGGCCGAGCGTCGGCACTGACTCCGCGCCCGACCACCGCCATCCAGCCCTGCCCGGGAGCCCTGCGTGAAGCCCTTTCCCATCGCCATCACCGGCATGCACCGCTCAGGTACGTCGATGGTCACTCGCGGCCTCCACGAGGCCGGACTCACGCTGCTCGGTCAGCAGGACGCGCTCATCGACGCGGCCGACGACAACCCCGAGGGGTTCTGGGAGAACAAACGCATCGTCGCGTGCAACGACGACCTGTTGGAAGCGACCGGCGGCTCCTGGGACAACCCTTCCGCCCTCCTGCCCCAGGCGGTGGACGACCCGCGCGTGAAGCACCTGGCCGACCAGGCCACCGAGGCCTTGGCCAGTCTGCGCCAACACCAGCACTGGGGCTTCAAGGACCCCCGCACATGCCTGACGGCACCGTATTGGCTGGACCTCGAACCCGAGCTGCACTTCGTCATCTGCGTGCGCCACCCACTCGAGGTGGCGCTGTCACTGCGCCGCCGCAACCAGATCTCGTACTCCCTCGGGCTGGCGCTGTGGGAGCGCTACTACGAGACGGTACTCGAGACGGTGCCCGCGGAACGGCGCCTCATCACCCACTACGACACGTACTTCGTCGATCCGGCCGGTGAGCTCGCACGCGTCTGTTCCTTCGCCGGTCTACCCGCGGCCGATGCCCACGTACGCCCCGATCTGCGCCATCACCAGGTGGGCGTGTCGCTGACCGAGGCCGGTGTGGGCCACCGGACCATCGAGCTGTACCGCGACCTGTGTGCCGAAGCGGGCCTGCCTCAGCCGCCGACGCCGGCCGACGACGAGGGCCACGTGCGCCGCATGATCCTCGATGGCGCGGTCGCGCAGCGTCACGCCGATCAGCGCCAGGAAGCCATCGATCGGCTCGAGGCCCGAGAAGCCGAGTACCGAGCCGAGATCGATCGACTCCATCGCGACAAGGCGGGCCTCGAGACCGACCTGCGCAATCGGCTGCGGCGGGTCGAGACCCAGCTTGCGGCCACCCACAAGGCATCGGTGTCCAAGAACGTCCTGCGGGCCGAGCTGGCGCCACTCACCGAGGCCGCCGCCCAGACGCGATCGGCCGTCGCCGAGATCGACACCGTGGTACGCCACACCGCCGGCCGGGTCGAGGTGGCCGTCAACAACTCTCGGCCCGGGCCGGCCCGACGAGTCATCAGACGGGTCGGGCGAGTGGCCTACCGGGGCGGCCGCCGCTACCTGTTCCGCCCCGCCCGGATCACCGCCGAACGAGGTCAGGAGGCGGCCCTGCCCCAGGCCAAGGCAGCGGCGCGCCGGCTCCCACCCCCGGCTCAGGCGGCCCTCCGACAGGGTCGGCGCGTCGTGTACCGGACCCGCCGGCGCCTGGCCGGTGGACCCCCGCCACAGCCCGTCGCCGCCGGCACCGATCCCACCGCTTCGCCCGGGCCGAGCCCCGATGAGTGGCTGCCGTCGTACCGGGCCATGGTGAGCCGCATCGTGCCCGCGGACGCCCGGGGTCTGGTGGTCACCGACGGCCACGCCGAGGCCAATCCCGATCCTGATCGCTTCGCCGCGCTCACCCACGCCGACGACAGCACGGACCTGGCCGTGCTGGCCCAGATCGAGGTCGGCCGGTTCGCCGGCCGCAGCTGGCTGCTGATTCCCGAGGTTTCGCGGGAGTGGCTGGCCCGACACCCGACGGTGCGCGACCACCTGGCCGACCGCTACCCGACCATCGTCGACCAACCCGACGCCGGACTCGTCTTCGCGCTCGGCCAGCGGACCGACTCGGGTGCTCGGACGCTCCGCGGCGAGGTGCTGGCCCTGACCGGCAACAACGACGCCGTACCCTCGGTGCTCGACTGGACCGACCTCGACCTGGCATCGCACCTGCCGGGATTCACCGTGTTCACCGCCCCTGACGCAGCATCGCTGCCCTACCTCGACCGCAGCGTCGACATCGTGATCGCCGATCGCCATCGTGAGCGCCGCGATGCGGCCAGAGTGGCCTCCTCGGCCGTGATCACCGTCGAGCCCAACGACGCGGGGGCCATCGAGGTCCACAGCATCGAAGCCCAGGCCGACGCCGACACAGGCGGCGACACAAGAAAGGTGTTGCTGGTCACCGACGATCTGCCGGGCCAGCCAGGGTGGCGCGACCGCATCACCGAGTCGGCCCACGACGCCGGAGCCGAGCTCCGGTTCGCCGAGCTCGGGGCCCCGGCCCTGCTGGACATCGACCACTACGACGTGGTGGTGATGGTCGAGCCCGGCGTGCTGCCCCTACCGGGCTCGGTGGAGACGGCGGCGGCCGCGGCCAAGGACCGGGCCGTGACCGGCAAGGTCATCGCCGCCGACGCCAGCCTCGAGTCAGCCGGGGCCACGGTGTTCTTCGACCGGTCGGTGGGGCTCATCGGCAACGGCAGCCACGACCTGCTGGCTCCATGGCACGACTACACCCGCCCCGTGTGCTGGGGCGCCGGGCTGGTGGCCGCGCCCACGTCGATGTGGCGTGCGGTGGAGGGCCCATCACACCTGACCGGCCGGGCCTTCATCCGTGAGTGGTGTGCGTCGGTCTGGGCCCAGGGCATCACGGTGGAGTACCAACCCGGAATCACCGCGGTACGCCTCCACGGCGACGGCGGCGAGTCGTCCGGGCCTCTGCACGACACCGCCTGGCAGCGGGTGCTCGACCTGCGGCCCACCCGACCAACCGACCTCAGCGACGGCGCCTGGCGCTACGTCCTGGCCCACGACGACGTCGAAGCCTGCCGCGGATGATCCGACACGCCCTCGTCGTCCACACCCGGATGCCCGCGTTCGACCGGGACAGCGGATCCCAGGACATCGACAACATCCTGCGCTTCCTGCTGGACGACGGCTGGTCGGTGACCTTCGTCAGTCAAGAGGAGGAAGAGGTCGCCGAGGAGCGCCATGCCCATCGTCTCCGTCAGATGGGGGTGGCCACCTACGCCGGGCTGGGCTGGGTGGATCGACTGGTGCACTCGGCCTCGTTCGACCTGGCCGTCATCGCCTTCTGGGAAGTGGCCGAGAAGGTGGTCCCCACCCTGCGCCGCCAGTCCCCGGGCACCCGCATCATCGTCAACTCGATGGACGTGCACTTCCTGCGCCACGCCCGCGGCGCCTTCGGACAACACCGCGAGCTGGGCGACGGCTACGGCGCCGAGACCGCCCGGGAGCTCAATGCCTACAACGCGGCCGACGCCGTGATCGCGGTGTCCGACAAGGAGCGCGATCTGCTGGGCGAGTTCCTCGGAGAGGAGCGGGTGCACACCCTGCCGCTGGCCGAGTCGATCGAGCGGTCCACCGTGCCGCTGGAAGATCGGCACGGGATGTTCTTCGTCGGCAACTTCCGCCACGTTCCCAATCGCGAGGCCATCGAGTACCTGTGCAACGAGGTGCTGCCGCTGCTCGACCCCGAACTGCTGGCCCGCCACCCCCTCACGGTGGTCGGCAACCACCTCCGGAAAGTCGACCTCGACATCGACCGCGCCGTGCCGGGGGTGAACCTGGTGGGTTGGGTGCCCTCGGTTCGGCCCTACGTCGAGCAGGCCCGGCTGAGTGTGGTGCCGCTGCTGCACGGAGCCGGCGTGAAGCGCAAGGTCATCCAGTCGATGATGGCGTACACGCCGGTGGTCACCACGACCGTCGGCGCCGAGAGCCTGGATCTGGTGCAGGGCGAGCACGCCCTGATCGCGGCCGACGCCGGTGATCTGGCCGCCGGGATCAGCCGCCTGCTCACCGACGACCACCTGTGGGCCCGCCTGGCCGGGACCGGGGCCGCCCATGTCGATGCTCGTCACGGCATCGAACCAGTTCGCAAGCAGTTCGACGACATCGTGACCCGCGTGTTGGAGCAACCCGTCCGGGTCATCGAAGACGACCGCCGGTACACGGGCGTCGAGGCCTCTTCGGCCGACACCGCTGCCGTTCGAGACCGCATCCAGATGATCGGGGCCGTCGGCGCGGTGGTGCTGGTGGCATCGGGCGGCGACGAGGACCTGATCGACATCGGCTCACATCCCTGCTGGCCCTTCCCCCAAGGTCGCGACGGCGGATGGGCCGGCTACGAACCGGTCAACGGTGCCGCCGCGGTGACCCACCTCGAGGCCCAGCGGTCCCGGGGCGCTCGCTACTTCGTACTGCCCCGGAAGGCGTTCTCGTGGCGGTATCGCTATCCCGAGCTGTATCAGCACCTCGGGCAGCAGGGTCGCCGGGTGCACCACGACGACCAGCTCCAGATGTGGGATCTGGCGCCCGGAACCGAAGCCCCCGTCGAGCTCCCGCCGGCCACTGCGGCCCGGGTACAGATCGTGGGGACCTACCGAGCCGCCCGTACGGGACCGCCACCCGCCCTGCTGGCCGAGCTCGACACGAGTGCCGTGCTCGCCGTCGAGCAGCAATGGCGCACCGACCAGGACGAGGCGGCGCCGCTCGATCCGACCGTCGACTTCGTGGTGCACATCAGCGACGACGCCGTCCTGGCGACCGGCTTCCTCGATGACCTCATCGCCGCGCAACAGACACTCGACGTGGATCGCCTCCAGCCGACCCACAACAACGGACCCCGCGGCGGGCCGCCAATCACCGAACGTCAGCGCGGCTCGGTGGCACGACAGGTCGATGCGGTCACCCCCCTGCCCGTCCTGTCGGTGCGGGCCGGGGTGGATCCAACCGGCCCCACGGTGTTGGCCGACCTGGTCACCATCGGGCTGCGCCGACCCATCACCGACCCGGAGTCGGACCAGTACGGCTACGTGCGTCGGCAGTGGGTGCCCGCCGCCGACGGATCGCTGAGCTGCTACCAGCGGCCCGAGCCCACATCGCCGCCGCGCATCAGCGTGCTGATCTCCACCTACAACCGCCCGGACCTGCTGCGCGAGGCCCTCGAGTCCTTCGCCGGCCAGACCTTGGCCCGTGACGACTTCGAGGTGGTGGTGGTGGACGACGGCTCGGACGAGTCGGTGGTGGATGCCCTGGTCCGGGACTTCGCCGACCGCATGCAGATCACCGGTCTACGCGTGGGCCACGCCGGTCGCAGCGCGGCCAAGAACCACTGCGTGCTGCTGTCGCGCGCACCCATCGTCTTGTTCTTCGACGACGACGATCGGGTGGAGCCGGACTACCTGGAACGCCACCTGGCCGCTCACGACGCCCGACCGGACGAGAACGTGGCCATCCTCGGCCACACCGACTGGGCCCCCGAGCTGGAGCTCACGCCGCTGATGCACTTCATCACCGACGTCGATCGCCTGATGTTCGCCTACGAGCGCCTGGTCGACGGACAAGAGCTGGACTGGCGCGGCTTCTGGGAGGGCCGCATCAGCGCCAAGCGGTCGTTGCTCCTGGCCCACGGCCTGCACGACCAACGGCTGGACTATTCGATCGACGTCGAGATGGCGTGGCGCCTCGCTCCCAGGGGACTACGCGTGGTGTACGACGCCTCGGCGGTCAGCGTGATGGCCCGTCCGCTGGACTTCGAGGGCTTCTGCGCCCGCACCCAGGCCAAGGGCCGGGCCAACGCCATCATCGCCGCGCTGCATCGGGGCACCGAGCTGGCCGAGCGCCTCAACCTCGACGACGCCCTCCAGTTGTGGGAGACCCAGCGCTTCAACGAGCCGGCCCTGCGCCGACGGGTGGCTCGGCTGGAGGCAGCCTCCGTCGACGATCCTGCCGTCCTACCCGAACTCCACGACTCGTATCGAGAGGTGTTCGGTCTGCTGAACGCCAAAGGAGTCGCCCAAGCAACCGGAGGCGTCTACGCCATGCCCACCCCGCCCACCACGGTGCCGCCCTTCGAGAACACCGACCCCGAGCTGGTGCACGACGGATCGCCGGCTGATGCCCCGGCCGACCCCCTGCTGTCCATCTCGATCCCCGTGTGGAGTCGCACGCCGGAGCTGGCCGACATGGCGAAGGCGACCATCGACCGCATCTGGGAGTTGGCCCGCATACCCACCGAAGTGATCGCCATCGACAACGGCTCGCCCTACCAGGTGCCACTGGCGGCCAAGGTGTACCGCTACGAACACAACCGAGGGGTGGCGACGGGCTGGAACACCGGCATCCGCCTGGCGAGCGCCCCCGTGGTGGTGGTGATGAACAGCGATTGCGAGGTGCAGGCGGGGTGGGACGAGGCGCTGTACGAGGCCGCTACCGACGGTCGCCGGGTCGCCTTCCCGTACACCGACCACTGCGACGGGTTGGGCTTCATCCAACCCGACCAGGGCGGCACCTCGGGCTGGTGCTTCATGATGACCCGTGCCTTGTACGACGAGGTCGGGCCATTCGACGAGTGGTTCAACCCGGCCTTCTGCGAGGACACCGACTATTGGCACCGGGCCTGGGAGATGGGCATCGAGCTCACGCCCGTCCCGGCCGCCCGAGTGGTGCACGCCCGGCGCACCACCGCCAGCACCCATCCCCATGTGGACTGGTTGCTCCAGGGCCACCGATACAAGTACGGATGGAAGCACGGGGTGGACCCCCACCGGGCGCCGCCCTACTACGACCGCCAGATCAACGAGTACCACGGGACCTTCTCACCCCCCACACCATGAGCCACAGCGACGTTACGCCGTACCTCGAGATGGAGGGCATCTGCCCGAACCCGGTGTTCGTCATCGGCTCGCCGCGCTCGGGCACCACCGCTCTGGCCCAGGCGTTGAACCGGCACCCCGACCTGCGGGTGGGCAAGGAATCCTACGTGCTGCACGACTTCTTCGGACGCAACAAGCCCACCCGCGTGTGGGAGAACCAGATGAACCGGGTCACGCCGTGCTGGCTCGAGTTCGAGAAGGTGGAGCACGACGAGTTCCTGGCCTTCCTCGGGCTGGGCATGAACGCCCTGTTCTCCAGCCGGTCCGAAGGCAAGCGCTGGATCGATCAAACCCCGCTGTACACCCCCATGGTCGACACGCTGGCGCTGATGTTCCCCGGCGCGTCGTTCGTCCACATCGTGCGCGATGGCCGTCACGTGGTGCGGTCGATGGTCAACTTCGAGCGCAAGTTCGACGAGCAACAGCTGGCCGACGCGCAACCCAACGAGATCCCGCAGTGGAGCAACGACTTCGCGCAGGGGTGCGGAACCTGGTCGCACTGGGTGGCGTCGGCCCTGGACTTCGGCGATGCCCATCCCGACCGCTGCCTCACCGTGGGCAACGAGGAGCTGAGCGCCGACCCCGAGTCGGGATTCGCGGCCGTCCAGCAATTCCTGGGCCTGGACCCGCATCCCGGCTCGGCCCGGTTCTTCGGGAAGAAGCGGATCAACTCGAGCTGGAAGGGCGAGCCGGCCCGCCCCGGCGACGATGACTGGCTGGGCTGGGACGGTGAGCGACGGCGCGTGTTCGTGGAGACC
>JAOUEE010000532.1 GCA_029858875.1 Acidimicrobiia bacterium | reverse complement strand
GAGGCACACCGATCTCGAGGTAGCGCCGAGGCCGCAGGCGCCGGTGCACCCGCCGCAACAGCCCGTAGTAGGTGGAGAAGGCGTCCTCCATCACCGACTCCGACGCCAGTACACGCCGGCCCAGTCGATCTCGACCATCTCGTCGTCGATGCCGTGTGTCGTGCGGTAGTCGTCGATGGCGGCCCGACAACCGTCCCACGCCAGGTAGTCATCCACGATCACGTAGCCACCGACCGTCACCTTCGGGTACAGGGCCCGCATCGCGTCCATCGTCGACTGGTACAGATCACCGTCGAGGCGGAGCAGCGCGACCTGGTCGATGGGCGCGGTGGCGAGGGTCTCCTCGAACCACCCTTCGAGGAAGCGAACCTGGTCGTCGAGTAGGCCATAGCGCTCGAAGTTGGCCCGCACCTGGTCGGCCGACACCGCCAGCGCCGGGATCCCCGAGAAGTCGATGCCCTCGTCAGCCGGGTAGCGCTCGCCGTCGGGTCCGGGAATGCCCTGGAAGGAATCGGCGACCCACACCGTGCGGTCGAGATCGCCGTAGGCGGCCAGCACGGCTCGCAACAGGATGCACACACCGCCTCGCCACACCCCGGTCTCGACGAAGTCGCCGGGCACGCCGTCGTCGAGCACCCGGCGGGCGCAGGCGGTGACGTTGGCCAGTCGGGCTCCTCCCACCATGGTCTCGGCGGTTGGCGGCCAGTCGTGTCCGACGGCTCGCGTCCGGGCGTCGGCCGTTCGCTCGACCAGGCGCCACCCGCGTGGTCGCAGGACGTCGAGCAGCTCGCGTCGGTCACCGGGCCAGTCGGTGAGATCGACATCGCGGACCTCCTGGTCGAGGAAGAGCTCGCGCGTGAGGCAGCGCATCATCAACTCGAGGTACCGGTCGACGGGGCCGCTCATGGCCGACATCCTGCCGTACCGTTGCGCCGATGCCACTCCACCAACTGCTGGTCGAAGCTGCTCCCGACGCCCTCGCGCTGGTCGACGCCGAACAGGAGTGGACCTTCGGCGATCTGCTGGCGGCGGCCGGTGCCGTCGCCGCCGCGGTGGTGGAGATGACCGAGCCGGGCGACCGGGTGGGCATCGTGGGCCACAACTCGGCGGCGTATGTGGCCGCCCTCTACGGCGTACCCATGGCCGGCCGCATCACCACGCTGCTCAACCAGCGGCTGTCCACCGCCGAGATGCATCAGCAGCTCGCCGACAGCGGCGCCGTCGCCCTGCTCGGTGACCCACCGTTCCTCGAACAGCTGTCGGGCGACCGCCCGTCATCGCTGCGGCATCGTCGGTCGCTGGTCGAGGTGGCCCGGCCCGAGGGGGCGCGGTCGTCGGCGGCCGGTGGCCACCGTGCGCCCTCGACATCGCGCGAGGCGGTGGCCTGGCTCGTCTTCACCAGCGGGACCACGGGTCGGGCCAAGGGAGCCATGTTGACCCATGAGAGCTTGCTGGCGGCCGCCGCGGCGGCGTCCGGGGCCCGAGCCGTCGCCCCCGACGAGATCTATCTCTACGCCTTCCCGCTGTGTCATGTGGCGGCCTTCAACGTGTTGATCCAGCACGGTGCGGGTCGGCCCATCGTGCTGATCCCGGGCTTCGAACCGGCCCGGTTCGTCGACGAGGTGGAGCGCCACGGTGTCACCGCGACGTCATTGGCCCCGACCATGCTGACCATGCTGTTGGAGGACCCCGTCTTCGACGCCGCACGCCTCGGAACCCTGCGGCGCATCGGATACGGCGCGTCACCCATACCCGAGGCGCTGTTGCGCCGGATCGACGAACGGCTGCCGCATGTCGGTCTGTCGCAGGGGTACGGCATGACCGAACTGTCGGGGAACGCGGTCTACCTCGACGCCGATGACCACCGGCGGGCCCTCGCCGGGGCGTCCCATCTGCTCCGGGCCGCCGGGCGCCCGGCGCCGGGGGTCGAGGTGCGATTGGCCGATGATGGCGAGATCTGCGTGCGAGCCCCCCAGGTCATGGCCGGCTACTGGGAGCGCCCCGACGCAACGGCCGAGGTCCTGGTCGACGGGTGGCTCCACACCGGAGATGTGGGGCGGTTCGACGAAGAGGGCTACCTCTACGTGATCGACCGCAAGAAGGACATCATCGTCAGC
>JAOUEE010000531.1 GCA_029858875.1 Acidimicrobiia bacterium | reverse complement strand
CCACTCGTTCCACCACCTCACCCGTCGAGGTGTCGATGCGCAACGCGAGGGACTCGGTATCTCCCTCGGCAGGATCGACGGCACCCCCGACCCAGAGCACCTCCGGCGACGGGAAGGCGAAGGCGAGGGGCAGGAAGGACTCGGGCGTCTTCACCTCCAATGCCTGCGCCCCCCCGATTCCCTGCAGTTGAACGGTGCCTGCATCGTCGGCGGAGACGACCATGGTTCCGTCCGGCGAGACGGCAACCACCACGACGGGCGCGTCGTGGCCCGGCAGGTGCAGGCTGCCCAGCGCATCAACGGTGTCCTTGGTGCGATATGCCTCCAGTGCCAGCAAAGCGGCCAGATCGGGTTCCGTGGCCAGCCGATTCTCGGCCTGCGAGGCCAGCGCAGCCGAGGTGGCGGTGTCGCGTTGGCGGACGGCCTCGGCCCGCTGGCGCTCGGCCTCGGCCCGAGCCACCAGAGCCACCACCGCCAGGGTGATGGAGACGACCGCCACGACCCGTGAC
Organism: Acidimicrobiia bacterium; assembly: GCA_029858875.1. GTDB lineage: Bacteria > Actinomycetota > Acidimicrobiia > Acidimicrobiales > SHLQ01 > JAOUEE01. The sequence continues at coordinate 1,611 of JAOUEE010000531.1, read as the reverse complement.
GTGACCACCAGACGACGCTGACGACGAATGGCGACCCGGCGGCTCTCGGCGAAAGAACTCGCGCATCAGCTCGGTGACCTGCGGCTGCTCGGGCGGGCGGGCGACCACGATCGCCGCCTCGGCCTCGTCGAGCGCCGATCCGCTCACCAGCAGACTGCGGTCGCGACCCCGCCGATCCCAGACCAGGGCGAGGCCATTGAGTCGCGTGTGCTCCTTGGCCCAGGCTGGGTCGGCGGTGAGGGCCTGGTCGATCAGGGCCAGGGCCGATTGGGCGTCGGCGTCGGCCGGCCACCGCACCCAGTTGCGCCTGGCCACTGCTGGTTGCGTCCGGCCCGGGTCGACCTCGCGGTGCAGCACCGGCCCGATGCGCTTCCCCAGCTCGTCGGCCCGACTGATCTCCTTGCCCACCTCCGTCGACCCGGCCGACTCCGGACTGACCACCACGATCAGCGCTTCGCACCGCTCGATTCCGTCCTGGATCTCGTCACGCCAGTCCGCGGACGGCGGAATGTCCTCGAGGTCGAGCCACACCTCCAGGTCGAGCGCCTCGAGACGCGGCTTCATGGCCTCCACGAACGCCGTGTCTCGCCGCGAGTACGACACGAACACCGCGGTGCGGTCGTCGTTTGCCGTCTCGGTTGCTCCCCGTCGGACCATTCCGCCCCCTCGCGCCAACCCCAATCGGCCGAGGCCAGGCGGGGTCAGGCGGCGGCGACGTCGCGCCGTTGGAACGAGACGGCCGCAGCGATGACCACCGTTGCGCAATACGTCGTCAGGGTGGCCAGGGCCAGCACCGGTCCCCGGCTGAAGTCAGCGTCGGGCAGCTGACCCCAGGTCATCACCGTTCCGACGTTCTCGGCCCACAACCACGGCGCGACCGACGGCATCAGCCCCCTGATGAGGTTCTCGATCACCGCCATCCAGGCGAACACGGCGATCACCGCGAACGCGGTGTTGCGGGCCGCGGTGGCCAGGGCGACGGCGACCACCGCGGCCACTGCCGTCAGACCAGATGTCCTGGCCGTGGCCACCGCCAGGTCGATCCAGAACGACCGATCGACGCCCTCGGTCGTCCCGTGAGCGAACACCGACGGCAGGAACGACACCAGGAAGACGATCTGGAGGCCGAACGAGATGGCGAAGGCCAGCAGCCCCGAGCTGGCGCTGCGGGCACTGTGCAGGCGCAGCCGGCGCGGCTCCCAGGTGAGAAGGGTGGGCACGGTGCCGGCTCGCCATTCGGCGCCGGCGACTGTGGCGCCGCCCAGGAAGCCTCCGAGCACGAGGAAGAACATGGCCACGGCGAGGAAGCCTTCGTTGGTGTCGGCCAGCCACCAGTCGGTCATCACCGCCGGCGAGCCCTCATCGCTCAGACGCAACTCCGCCAGCGTCTTGCCCTTCGAGCCGAACCAGCTGACCACGCCGGCCATGCCGCAGCCCGCCACACCGAGCAGGATCAGCACTCGCACGGCCCGCCGGTGCAGTGCTCGGCGCATCTCCATCCGCAGCAGCATCATGCCGCCACCTCCTCGGGTGCATTGGTGAGCTCGAGGAAGACGTCCTCGAGGCTGAAACGGTGGGGCCGCAGCTCGGTGACCCACTGGTCGGCGTCGG
>JAOUEE010000530.1 GCA_029858875.1 Acidimicrobiia bacterium | reverse complement strand
GGTGTGATCACCCGTGGCCGTGCGTCGCATGAAGGTGACGGGCGACGCCGCCCGCACGATCTCCTCCACCGCGGTGTCGGTGACGCCGGCGACATCGGCCTGCCAGATGGCGCGCTGGTCGGGGTTCTGGGACAGCAGGTTCATACCGTGGCTGATCGCGGTGCGCGTGGTGTCGTTGCCGGCCACGGCCAGCAGGATGAAGAACGACGCCACCTCCTCGGGCGTCAGCAGGTCTTCGCCGAGGTCGTTGTGAACCAGGCGGGACGTGAGATCGTCCCTCGGCTCGGCCTGGCGTTGCTCGACGAGCGCCTGCATGACGGCCACCAACTCCATGGCCGCGCCGAGCAGTGTCGCCATGGGGTCGCCTTCGCCCATGTACTCGGGGTCGCCGCCCCCGAGGATGATGTTCGTGGCATCGAGAACGGTGTCGAACTCGCTACGGGGAATGCCCATCATGTCGCAGATGATCAGCAGCGGATACGGCTGGGCCAGGGCTTCCACCAGGTCGACCTCGCCGCGCTCGCAGAAGCCGTCGATCACCTCGGTGCAGATGGTCTCGACCGAGTCGAGCACCCCCTGGAGCTGGCGTGGGGTGAACGAGCGAGCCACGATCCCGCGCTGGCGGGCGTGCCGGGGATCGTCCATGTTGATGAACGACCCGAAGAAGTCGAGCATCGCCTCGGGCATGTCGGGGATGGACACCGCTCCCTGGCCCGAACAGAAGTCGTGGGGTCGACGGCTGATCTCGACCACCTCGTCGTAGCGGGTCACCGCGTAGAAGCGCTCGGTCTGCTCGCTCATCGGGTTGAGGAACTCGACCGGCACGAACGCGTCCCGTTCGCGGATGTCGGCGAACTCGACCATCCGTTGGGCGAGTGGTTGGTGCCAGAAGGACGGCTCGATCAGCCGCTTGTCCACCGTGGTCATCGACGTTTCTCCTTCTCCATGGATTCGAGCCTGTCACCCCGCGGTTCGACACCGCGTCGGACCGCGGCTGCAGCGGGCGAGGACGATCTGGTCGGTCCGAAGCGAGGTCCCGACGCCGGCAGCCTGCGGTGACGAACCGACGTCGCCCACCCAGCCGGTCGAATCCTCATGCCAGCCCCTTCTCCTCGACGAAGGAGGCGACGCACTCGCCCATGTAGGCGCAGTCGTCGTCGGTGAGGGAGTGATTGTTCGGGAGGATCAGGCCGTGCTCCATGACCCGGTCGGCGTTGGGGAGTCCGCCCGCAGCGATCCGCATGGGCCGATCGCGAAAGGCTGGTTGCCGAGCGGCGTTCCCGGTCCAGACCATACGCGTGTCGACCCCTCGGGACTCCATCCAGTGCTGGAGCTCGCTGCGTCGGATACGGGACCCGGGCTCGATCACGAAGGGGAACATGTGCCATCCCGTCTCGATCCCGGCCGTGAGCCTGGGCAGGGTGAACAGGTGTGGCCACCGGGCCAGCTCCGCGGCCGTGAGCTCGAAGCTGCGGCGGCGCCGGGCGAGGTTCTCCTCCAGCTTGTCGAGCTGTACGAGCCCGAACGCGGCCGACAGCTCCGATGGCTCGAAGTTCCAGCCCAGCTCGTCGAAGATGAAGAGGTTGTCGTACTCGAGGTCGTCGTCGATCCGGGAGAAGAACCGGTCACCGGCGCCCTTCCTCGAACCGAACAGTTGGATCTCCGATCGTCGCCCCCACCGCCGCAGCAGCAGGGCGCGATCGGCCAGGTCGTCGTCGTGGAAGCAGGCCATGCCGCCGGTGCCGGCGGCGGTGATGATGTGGGACAGGGCGAAGCTGGTGACGGTGATGTCGGCCCGGGTCCCGGTGGGGGTTCCCCGCAGGGTGAGGCCGAGGGCGTCGCAGGAGTCCTCCACGACCATGAGATCGTGGCGGTCGGCGATCTGGCGGATGCGGTCCCAGTCGGGGGCGTTGCCGATGAGGTCGGGCGCGAGGATCGCCCGCGTGCGGGGACCGATGGCCGCCTCGATGGCGTCGACGTCGATCTGGAACGTGTCGGGGGTGACGTCGACGTACACGGGCACCAGCCCGGACCTGAGCATCGGGGCGATGTCGGTGGAGAAGGTCACGGCCGACGTGACGATCTCGTCGCCCGGTTCCAGGCCGAGGAGCTCCACCGCGAGG
>JAOUEE010000154.1 GCA_029858875.1 Acidimicrobiia bacterium | reverse complement strand
CACCGTGAACCTCGGCGAGTGCATCCGCGCCGCCAAGAGCCGGGTGGCCTTCATCAACACGGGCTTCCTCGATCGCACCGGCGACGAGATCCACACCTCCATGGCGGCCGGTCCGATGGTGCGCAAGGCCGACATGAAGGCCCAGCGCTGGATCACCGCCTACGAGGACTGGAACGTCGACACCGGCCTGGCCTGCGGGCTGCGGGGCCATGCGCAGATCGGCAAGGGCATGTGGGCCGCACCCGACCTGATGGCCGACATGCTCGAGCAGAAGATCGGTCACCCCCGGGCCGGGGCCAATTGCGCGTGGGTGCCCTCACCGACCGCGGCCACCCTGCACGCCACCCACTACCACCAGGTCGACGTGGCCGCTCGCCAGGATGAGCTGGCCGGTCAGCGGCGGGCCACGCTGGATGATCTGCTGGCCATTCCCCTCGCCCCCTCCACCGACTGGTCCGACGAGGAGATCCAGGCCGAGCTCGACAACAACGCCCAGGGCATCCTCGGGTACGTGGTGCGATGGGTCGACCTGGGTGTCGGCTGCTCGAAGGTGCCCGACATCAACAACGTGGGGTTGATGGAGGACCGGGCCACCTGCCGGATCTCGTCCCAACACATCGCCAACTGGCTCCATCACGGCGTGGTCGACGCCGACCGGGTCACCCAGACCATGCAGAGGATGGCCGCCGTCGTCGACCGCCAGAACGCCGACGACCCCGAGTACACCCCCATGGCGCCCGCCTTCGACGGCCCCGCCTTCCTGGCCGCCTGCGACCTGGTCCTGTCCGGTGTCGAGCAGCCCTCCGGCTACACCGAGCCCATCCTCCACGCCCGCCGCCAGGAGAAGAAGCGCGCCGATCGGTGACGGGCGTCGACCCTGCTACCGGCCGAGGACGCGGCCGGCGACGGCGTCGAGGCGGGCCAGGGCGGCGGGATCGGCCGCGCCCGGGGCGGTGAGGATGGCCCCGTCGAGGGCCCGGTCACACCCGGCGGCACAGGGCACGGGGCGGTCTTGCAGGATCGGCGCCAGCCCGGCCACCAACGATCGGCCGCGGTCGGCATTGTCGGTGAGCACGGCCACGATGTCGGCCACGTCGACGTCGGCCTCGTGCGGGTGCCAGCAGTCGTAGTCGGTCACCATGGCCACGGTGGCGTAACAGAGCTCGGCCTCGCGGGCGAGCTTGGCCTCGGGCATGTTGGTCATCCCGATGACATCGCAGCCCCAGCTGCGGTACAGGTGGGACTCGGCCCGGGTGGAGAACTGCGGACCCTCCATCGCCAGATAGGTGCCACCGCGCACCAACTCGATACCCGTGGTTGCGCCGGCCTCTACGAGCGCGTCGTGCAGACGGTTGCAGGTGGGGTCGGCGAGGGCCACGTGCGCAGCCACTCCGTCGTCGAAGAAGGTCTTGGTCCTCGCGAACGTTCGGTCGATGAACTGGTCCACCAGCACGAACGCCCCGGGCGTCAGCTCCTCTCGGAGCGAACCGCAGGCGCTCACCGACACCAGGTCGGTGACGCCGGCCCGCTTCATGGCGTCGATGTTGGCCCGGAAGTCGATGGCGCTGGGCGGGGTGCGGTGGCCGCGGCCGTGGCGGGGCAGGAAGCGGTACTCCACTCCCTCGAGAGTGCCGTGCAGCAGCTGGTCCGATGGTGCCCCGAACGGCGAGTCGATGGTCTCCCAGCGGGCGTCCTCGAGGCCGTCGAGGTCGTAGACCCCGCTCCCGCCGATCACACCGATCACTGTCATGGCTGCTCCTCGCCGCTGGTGGTGCCGCCAGAGTACCGAGCGCCCGTTCCCTCCCCGAACCACCATGCGTGGGTGAGCGGTCGTTCACCGAACCCGACCAGTTCGAGAAGCGGCGGTGGGGTGGGAGAAGATGTGGCGTGGATCAGCCGGAGGATCTTCCCGATCTCGGTGGCGACCGCGAGATCGACGCCGATCAACGGGCCGCGTACGCCGCCGACGGTCATGCCTGCGTGCGCGGCCTGGCCACGGCCGAGGAGATCGAGGCCTACCGGCCCCTGCTGCTGGCCGGGGCCGAGGCCAACCGCTGGGAACATCGACCACTGGAGGAGCGCGACACCTACGGCCGGGCCTTCCTCCAGATGTTCAACCTGTGGCAGCACGACCCGGCGGTGGCCCGGTTCGTGCTGGCACCCCGTTTCGGCCGGGTGGCCGCCGACCTGATGGGTGTGCCGGGCGTGCGCCTGTACCACGACCAGGCGTTGGTGAAGGAGGCCGGCGGCGGCTACACCCCGTGGCATCAGGACCAGGGCTACTGGCCGGTCGACACCACCGACACCATCACCATGTGGATGCCGCTGGTCGATGTCCCGGCCGAGATCGGATCGATGACCTTCGCATCGGGATCACATCACCTGGGCGACGTGTCGGGCGGCGCCATCTCCGATGCATCCGACCAGGCCGTCGACGAGCTGATCCGACAACGGGGCCTGGGCACCGTGTCACACGGTGCGCTCGCAGCCGGCGACGCCACCTTCCACGCCGGCTGGACCCTGCACGCCGCCGCGCCCAACCCCACCTCGGCCGACCGACCGGTGATGACCGTCATCTACGTCGCTGACGGGTCCCACGTCACCGAGCCGACCGACCAGCAGCGCTTCGACATGCACTGGCTGGGCGGGGCGAAGCCGGGTGAGCCGGTGGGGTCCGACCTGAATCCCCTGATCTGGCCGGCGTGAGCCTGCTGCGCTACATCTCCCACCCCGAGGTGGTGATCGATCCCGACGTGCCGGTGCCCGAATGGCCCCTGACGGCCCACGGACGCCGCCGGGTGGTGGCCCTGCTGGACCAGCCGTGGATCGGATCGATCGACCGGATCGCCACCAGCGCCGAGATCAAGGCCATCGAGACGGCGACCATCTTCGGCGAACACCCGGGGCTGGCACCGGAGGTGCGACCGGCAACCGGTGAGGTCGATCGTCGCTGCACCGGCTACGTCACCCACGAGCGGCACGAGCAGCTGGCCGATGCGCTCTTCGCCCGACCCGGCGAGAGCGCCGGCGGGTGGGAGCAGGCGATCGACGTCCAGCAGCGGGTCACCGATGCTCTGGCCGACGTCCTGGTCGACGGAGGGGGTGGCGACGTCGCCGTTGTGGGCCACGGCGGGGCGGGCACGCTCGTGTGGTGTCACCTCGCCGGCCAACCGATCGACCGGCGTCTCGATCAGCCGGGTCCCGGCCACTACTTCACGTTCGATCGATCGGCGGTGCACCCCTGGCGACCCATCGATCGCATCGAGGCCGGCTAGCCGGTTCTCCTCGTCCCGGTTGCCGGTGCCCGGGCACCGATCGGCGATGTGGACGTCAGGCGTTGGCGTTCTTGGCCAGCTCGGCCAGCGAGATCTGACCCCGCTCCCGACGACCGGTGTCCATCGACTTGATGCTGATGTCGTGTCCGGCCGCTTCGGTGCGCAACGCACCGACGGTGCACTGCTCACGAGGACGAACGGCGAAGGGGTCGAAGTGATACCAGCGCATGGCGTTGAGGTGCGTGATCTTGTCGAGGTACTCGTCGCTGACGTTGGCGGCCACGGCCTGGCGGTGCAACAGGTCGGGGGCTTCGGGCCAGGTGGAATCGCTGTGCGGGTAGTCCTGCTCCCAGCACACGTTTTCGATCCCGATGTCGTCCAGGTGGGCCAGGCCCACCGGATCGTTGATGAAGCAGGTGAGGATGTGGTCTCGGAAGATGTCGCTGGGCAACTTGTCGCCGAAGTCCTGACCGGTCCACGCCCGATGCATGTCGTAGGTGCGGTCGAGACGATCGAGGAAGTACGGGATCCAACCGGTGCCGCCCTCGGACAACGCCACCCTGAGGGTGGGGAACTCACGGAACACCCGCGACCACACCAGGTCGGCCGCCGCCATGCAGATGTTCATGGGCTGGAGGGTGATCATCACATCCATCGGCGCGTCCGGGGCGGTGACGGCCAGTTGCCCCGAGCTGCCCAGGTGGATGTTGCACACCGAGTCGGTGTCGACCAGGGCCTGCCACACCGGGTCCCAGTGATCGGTGTGGAAACTGGGCAGTCCCAGGGTGGCGGGGTTCTCGGTGAAGCTCAGCGAGTGACACCCCTTCTCGGCCACCCGGCGTATCTCGGCGGCGGTGGCGTGCGGGTCCCAGATCATGGGGATGATCATGGGGATGTGGCGATCGGGGTAGGTGCCGCACCATTCGTCGATGTGCCAGTCGTTGTACGCCCGGACCACCGCGGCGGAGAGGTCGTGATCCTCATCGGCCAGGAAGAGCCGGCCCGAGAACGACGGGAACGAGGGGAAGCACATCGCGGCCAGCACACCACCGGCCGACATGTCCTTGACCCGTTCGTGGATGTCGTAGCAGCCCGGCCGCATCTCCTCGAAGGAGGTCGGTTCCACGCCGTACTCCTCCTTGGGCCGCCCCGCCACGGCGTTGAGCCCGACGTTGGGGATGGTGTGGCCGTTGTAGGTCCACACGTCGTCGCCCGCTTCGGTGCGTACCACCTTGGGCGCCTGGTCGGCGTAGGCCGCGGGAAGGCGACCATCGAAGAGGTGGGGCGGCTCCACCACGTGGTCGTCGACGCTGATCATGACCATGTCCTCGACGTTCATCGGGACCTCCTCTGCCGTTCTCGACTGGTCACCGTTCTATCCTCGCCGGGCAGGCACCGTCGAGTTTCGGAGGAGCAGAAGGCCATGACGTTCTCGGCCCGGCGCTTCGCCGCCATCGACACGATGATCGGACTGCGCGATGTCGAGGGCGTCGATCGTGCGCTGCCGCACGTGGCCGATCACCTCAAGGGCGACCGCCACCCGGCGGACTACATGTACAAGGACATCCCACCGCTGGCGCTGGCCGAGGCCGATGTGGTGGCCGACACCCTGGCCGCCATGGACGCCAACGGGGTGGCCGTGGGCCTGCTGACCCTCACCCATCCCGCCAGCGCAGCCGCGGCCAGGACCCATCCCGACCGGTTCGTGCTGGCCAGCCATGTGGACGCCGGCGACCCGGTGGGCGCGATCCGCCAGATCCGAGCCGCACGGCGCGACCTGGGCATCCGCGCCGTCAGCATGTTTCCGCCGGGAACCCACCCGGCGATCGCCGTCGACGATCCCCGGTGCTACGCGGTGTACGCCGCCTGTGCCGAACTGGGTCTGCCCCTGTTCGTCACCGCCGGTGTACCCGGTCCCCGGGTGCCCTTCGCGCCCCAGCACGTCGAGCTGCTCGACCGTGTCTGCTACGACTTCCCGGACCTGTCGATCGTGATGCGCCACGGCGCCGAACCATGGGCTGACCTGGCCGTGAAGCTGCTGCTGAAGTGGCCGAACCTGTACTACTCCACGTCAGCGTTCTCGCCGCGGTACTACCCGGCGTCGATCATCGAGTACGCCAACACCCGGGGCGCCGACAAGGTGTTGTACGGCGGCTACTACCCGTATGCCCTCGAGCTGGATCGGATCTTCGACGAACTGGACGAGGTGCCGTTTCGCCCCGCGGTGTGGCCACGGTTCCTCCGGGACAACGCGGCCCGCCTGCTCGGTCTGGACTGACGGCCCTCTCGCGCCGCATGCTGGAGGACGGTCGCCGGGAAGACCCGCCGTGGCCACTCGTCGAAGGAGAACCCCGCATGAGCATGACCGAGACCGCCCCTCCCACCATTCACCGAGGCGAGGCCGACCTGCCCATGGTCGATCTCGGCGACGGCGTCGGTCTCCAGCTGCTCCAGGTCGACCTGGCCCAGGGGATCTGGATCGTCCGCAACCACTTCCAGCCGGGCACCACCATCCAGACCCACAAGCACACCGGCCACGTGTACGCCTTCACCCAGACCGGTAGCTGGCACTACCTCGAGAGCCCCGAAGCGGTGAGCACGGCGGGCTCGTACCTGTTCGAGCCGGCCGGTTCGGTGCACACCTTGCACGTGCCCGAGACCAACGACGGCGTCACCGACGTGTGGTTCACCATCTGCGGGGCCAACCTCAACCTCCGCGACGACGGGTCGGTGGAGACCGTCATCGACGCCCATGGCATCTTGCCCTTCTACCGGCTGGTGTGTGCCGAGAACGGGGTGGAGGACCCGCCGGTGATCGTGGTCTCGCCGCCGACCGGTCCCTGATGAGAGCGGCCGTCCTCACCGGGGCTCCGCACGAGCTGCGGCTCGACGACGTCGCGACGCCCGAGCCGGAATCCGGCGAGGTCATCGTCCGGGTCGATGCCTGTGGCATCTGCGGCAGTGATCTGCACATCGCCGAGATGGGCATGGAGGGTCCGGTTCTGGGCCACGAGATCGCCGGCACCATCGAGTCGCTCGGCCCCTCCGTGGACCCCGACACCTGGGTCGTCGGCCGGTCCGTGGCGGTGCGCCCCACGGTGGGGTGTCACCGGTGCCACTGGTGTGACCAGGGCCGGCCCGACCACTGCGCCCAGTTCGGTCTGATCGGACTCGACCGATTCGGAGGATTCGCCGAGCACGTGGCGGTGCCGACACAGGAGCTGTATCGGTTGCCAGCCACCGTCACCGGTCCCGAACAGGCGCTCGTCGAGCCGCTGGCCGTGGCCCGTCAGACCCTGCGCCGGGCCGCCATTGCCCCCGGTGAGAACGTGCTGGTCATCGGGGGCGGGCCCATCGGACTGGCCGTCACGGCATGGGCCAAGGTGCTGGGCGCCGATCAGGTACTGGTCAGCGAACCGGTGGAGGTACGGCGTCGGCTGGCCCAGACGATGGGCGCCGATCATGTCATCGACCCCACCCAGGACGATCTCACCGAAGCGGTGACGGCCCACCTGGGCGGCCCGCCGCCGTTGGTGATCGAGTGCGCCGGCAGCCCGGGCCGCATCGGCGAGGCCATGGAGCAGGCCGGCGCGCGCGGCCGCGTCGTGGTGGTGGCGCTCCTGCTGGCGCCGGACACGATCGTGCCGTGGTTCGGGCTCCAGAAGGAGCTCGATGTGCGGTTCGCCATGTACTACGACCCGGTTGACTTCACCGACAGCCTCGACGCGTTGGACACCCGTGCCTTCGATGCCGCCGCCATGATCACCGACACCATCCCCCTCGACGAGCTTCCCGACCGGTTCGCCCGCATGGGTGAGCGGCCCGACGCCGGCAAGGTCGTCCTCACGCCCTGATCGGGTTGTCGGCCCGCCGACCGATCGCGGCCGACCACGAGAACTCCGTGGACGACCTGATCAACAACAGCGGCGGCGACAGCTGGTCCTGGCGGTGCGGCGCCGACCGATGCCGGGGCGAGACCGGAGTCCACTTCTTCGGGCTGTCGGTGGACGTCCAGCGGGAGTACCGAACGCGGCTCGACGAGTGGTTCGTGCGCCGCCACGTGACCGCATCGCCACGTGACCGGTCGGCCCACCCGTGCCGGTTCGGACTCGAACGGCTTCGATCAGTCCTGGTCGGGGCTGCCGCTCAGCTGCATGGGGGTGGTGGACAGGCGCGGCGCGCCCACCGGGGACCCGGCTCCGGTGTTCTCCACGCACATCACCACCGGGTCGACCTTCACCAGCTGGTAGTCGAGGGTGGTGCTGGTTCCCGGGGGTCGGGCCATGGTGTAGCGGAAGCCGGCGCCGGTGACGCCGGCGTCGTTGCTCCAGGCCAGGCCCAGGTTCTGGGTGTCTGCCGTCTTGCAGTTGATGTTGCTGGCCCAGCTTCCGGCTGGGGACTCGATCACGTTGGCGGTGGGGGTGGTGACCAGGTTGGGGCCGGTGATCTGCGAGATGATGTCGCGGAAGCGGGAGTCGGTGCCACATCCCAGCCCCCGTCCGTTCTGATCGATGTCGATCACGGTGGTGGACGCGGTGCAGATGGCCGCACCTCCCGAGTCGGTGAAGCTGAAGGCAACCTGGTAGAAGTTGTTGATGCGATGACCGCTGACGGCCAGGACCAGTTGACCGCCGCTGATGAACACCGACGGTGTGGCGCCGCCGAAGAGCGTGGCCGTGATGGTGGCGGTGATGGTGACCGTGCCCGAGGTGCCGGTTGCGGTGTAGTTTGGACTGGAGCCGGTGACCGACGTCCAGTTGACCGTGGTGATGGAGCAACTGCCGGTGGCCGCGGCGATGACATCGCGCCGGATGATGGAAGGTGTGGTCCACACGGCGCCGGCGGCGGCCGCCCCCACGAGCAGGCGGCGTCGACCCGGATCGGGCCGGCGGGTGCTCGCGCGGGAGTTGGTGTGGGGTACCACGGTGGTTCCGGTCGGCCTGGGTGCGCCGATGTGTAGGCGCACGATCGCGAATTCCATGTGGGAGCATGAAGCGGTGCCGCACCGGGCCGAGCCCCGTCCGTGACTGACGACGTCGTCAACCGGCGACTCACGTTGCGCGTGGCCACCCGATCCGGACAGATGACGGTGGTGGCCGAAGCCCGCCGCGACATCGAGGTCGACGGCCGACCAATGGACGCCGTCGACGCCGTCGTCACGGTCGCCTCCTCCTCGAAGTCGCATGACATCCGGGTGCCGGTCGGCACCGAGGTGGTGATCGGCACGCAGTCGGGTCGGGTCGATGTCCGCGGCCCGGTCGGGCCGGTGAAGGTTGCCACCGAGAGCGGCCGGGTCAGCATCGAGGAGGCCGAGCGGGCCGACGTGCGTACACAGTCGGGACGGATCGAGATCGGGACGTGCCAGGACGACTGCCGGGTGCACGCCGAGTCCAGCCGGGTGGCGGTCGGTCGGGCCCGAGGGGTCGACATCCACACCGCGTCGGGCCGGGTCTCGGTC
>JAOUEE010000153.1 GCA_029858875.1 Acidimicrobiia bacterium | reverse complement strand
AGGTCGCCGAGCGCATCCGGGCCGGCACCCTCGGCATCAACGGTGGCGTCTGGTACGGCGCCGATGCCCCCTTCGGGGGATACAAGGACTCCGGTATCGGCCGCCAGTGCGGGCTCGAAGGACTGGAGATATTCACCGAGACCAAGACGGTCGGCTGGCCGGCCTGACGGCAACGAAGGAGACACATGGCAGGACCGCTCGAAGGAATTCGCGTCATCGAGGTGGCGAGCTGGATGTTCATTCCCAGCGGAGGATCGGTCCTCGTCGACTGGGGTGCCGAGGTACTCAAGGTCGAGCATCCAGAGACCGGTGATCCCCAACGGGGCCTCATCACCTCGGGCCTTCTGCCCGGCGGGCCGGACGGTGTCAACTTCATGGTCGAACAGCCCAATCGGGGCAAGAAGTCCATCGGCATCGACATCGGCCACCCCGACGGTCACGAGGCGTTGATGACCCTGGTCGAGACGGCCGATGTCTTCGTCACCAACTACCTGCCGCCCGTACGCCGCAAACTGGGCATCGACACCGATGACATCAAGGCCCGAAACCCCGACATCGTCATCGCCCGCGGTTCGGGCCAGGGGTCCCAGGGGCCCGACGCCGAGAAGGGCGGCTACGATGGTGCGTCGTTCTGGGCCCGCGGCGGTGTGGGCTCGGCCATGCCCACGGGAAAGGACGGTTGGCCGCAGGGGCAACCCACACCGGCTTTCGGTGATGTGATGGGGGGCCTCACCACCGCCGGCGCCATCGCCGCAGCGCTGGTGCAGCGCGAACGCACCGGTCATGCCCCCGTGGTCGACGTGTCGTTGCTGGCCACGGCCATGTGGCAGATCTCCCCCATGGTGGTGGCCTCGCGCCTGTTCGGCTTCGACCGCCTGCCCAGCAGCGACCGCAAGCTCAGCCCGAATCCCGGCGTCGCCACCTACCGCACCCGCGACGATCGCTTCATCAGTCTCATCCTGTTGCAGAGCGACAAGCACTGGGCGGAGTTCGCCCAGTGTCTGGCAGCACCCGATCTGGTCGACGATCCGCGATTTGCCGACAGCACGGCCCGGGCCGAGCACAACACGGCGTGCATCGAACGGCTCGACGAGCTCTTCGGCGCCCACGACCTGGATCACTGGAAGCAGGTCCTGGCCGACTTCAGCGGCGTCTGGACGCCATTTCAAACGCTGGGCGAGCTCTACGATGACCCCCAGGTGATCGCCAACGGCTATCTGCCCACCATGACCACCGGAGGTGGACAGGATGTGCAGTTGGTCGCCAGCCCGGCCCAGTTCGACGAAGCCCACATCACCGTCCAACGGGCCCCCGAGCACGGCGAGCACACCGAGGTGGTGCTGGCCGAGGCCGGCATCGACTGGGACCGCCTGGCCGAGATGAAGGCCAGCGGCGCCATCCTGTGACCGAAAGGCAGTCGCCGACGGGGTGTTAGGTTCGGTCCATGGTCGATCTCTCCGGCTACCAACCGCCGCCGTTCGATCAGTGGCCCGACGCCCAACCGTACGAGCAGTGGCACGCCATATCGGACCAGGGCGGCGTGATCGAGCTTCCGCCCAACGCCTGGGATCCATCGGCCCGGGCGTTCCATGTCACCCGCTTCGCCGACGCCGACCGGATCCTGCGCGACGCCGACACCTTCTCGGCGTCGATCAACACCGAGGGCATCGGCCCTTACATGGGCGAGCTGATCCTGGGTCTCGATGGTGAGGAGCACCGGCGGTACCGGAACCTGGTGGCCCACGCCTTTCGCCGATCGGCCATCGATCGATGGGAGCGCGAGCTCATCCAACCGATCATCTCCGACCTGCTCGACGACATCGTCCCTGCCGGCCGAGCCGATCTGGTGGCCCAGCTCACTGCCAAGTACCCGGTGCAGGTGATCTGCGGCATCGTCGGCGTGCCCCTGGCCGACCACGACCAGTTCCACCAGTGGGCCGAGAAGATCAACTACGGGCCGCTCGACCACGAGGCCGGCATGGCGGCCAGCCGGGCCATGCGCGACTACCTCGAGCCGCTCGTGGCCGCTCGCCGTACCAACCCCACCGGTGACCTGCTCTCCGAGCTGGTCCATGCCGAGGTCGACGGCGAGCGGCTGACCGACGAGCGTCTGTACGGATTCCTTCGCCTCCTGCTGCCGGCCGGCGCCGAGACCACGTACAACGTGATGGGCACGTGCCTGTTGCTGCTCGCTCGCGACCGCGCCGTTCGTGACCGGATCTCCGATGATCGCTCGTTGGTCGGCCCCTTCGCGGAGGAGGTCCTGCGGTGGGAGTCGTCGGTCACGATGGTGTCACGGCGGGTCACCATCGATACCGAGATCGGCGGATGTCCGGTACCGGCCGGCGCCGCGATCACGGTGCTCAACGGGGCCGCGGGGCACGACGAGGACCGTTGGCCCCACCCGACCGACTTCGACCTCGATCGAGAGCCCGTCGCCCACCTGGCCTTCGGCACCGGGGCACACCAGTGCCTGGGCATGCACCTGGCCCGGTTGGAGGTCGCGGTCGGCATCAACGCCGTGCTCGACCGGCTGCCCGACCTTCGCCTCGATCCCGACCGGCCCGAACCGGTCGTCGCGGGGTACGCCTTCCGCGGGCCGCGAACCCTGCCGGTCACCTTCGGCTGAACGCCGCGGGCGCGGTACCCTCGCGGCCCATGAACTCGGCCGCCGACTTCGCCCTCACCGAACAGCAGGTGCGCTTCTTCGAATCGTTCGGGTTCCTGAAGGTGCCCGGGTTGTTCCGCGCGGACGTGGCCCGTATCGAGCGGGCGTTCGATGCCGTGTTCGCCGCCGAGGAGACGCCGTTCTACCTGCCGCCCGACAACGAGTTCCACCACACCGATGACCCTCGGTACGCCGAACAGCTCCGCCAGATCGTCCCCGGCTTCCTCGACAAGTCACCGGAGCTGTCGTGGTTGAAGGACGACCCCCGCCTTCTGGGCGCCGTGCGTTCACTGCTGGGCGAGGGGTTCACCTACTCCGAGAGCGACGGGAACCTGTTCAACTGCGACGTGTACTGGCACACGGATCTGTACGGAGCCGACGCGTCGAAGGAGAACGTCAAGCTCTTCTTCTACCTCGATCCCCTGGGTGCTGATTCCGGAGCACTGCGGGTGCTGCCGGGCACCCACCACCACAAGGGTTCCTACGGGCCCCGGATGCGCAGCGACCTCTACACGCCGGGCAAGGCAACCGATTTGTACGACATCGCGCTCGAGGACTTCCCGTCGTACACCATCGACGTGATCCCGGGTGACCTGGTGATCATGAACTTCCGGGTCATCCACGGCAGCTGGCATGGTGCCCCCGGCCGCAAGCTGTTCACCGTCAACTACACCCAGGCTGGCTGAGCGCCGCTCGTCCGCTGGTTCCGCCCGAGCCGATCGTGCCGGGCGACCCATGGTGTGACGTCACGCCACCATTTCGGATCGGTGCGGAGGGTGCCGGCCGAGGTTCAGGCCAGGCCGCCGGCCAGGGTGAGGCGGGCCACGCGCTGGCGGTGCTGACTGGCGCCGCCGAAGGTCAGCTCGCCCACCTTGGCCCGTCGGAGATAGAGGTGCAGGTCGTGCTCCCAGGTGTACCCGATGCCGCCGAAGATCTGCAGGCCGTCCTGGGTGCAGCGCTGCTGGCACTCGCCCGCGGCCGCCTTGGCCATCGAGGCGGCGACTGCCGCGCGCGAATCGCCCTCGGCCAGGCACAGGGCGGCGAAGTAGCTCAACGCACGGGCCCGCTCCACGTCGCGGTACATGTCGGCCAGCTTGTGCTTGACCGCCTGGAACGACCCGATGGGCACGTCGAACTGGCGCCGCTCCTTGGCGTACTCGACGTCGAGCTCGAGGATGCGTTGGCAGGTACCCACGGTGCTCACCGAGATGGCCACCAGCGCTTCGTCGATGGCGGCCGAGATCGCCTCGGTCGCGTCTCCCTCGCCCAGCAGTCGATCCACCGGGACGCGACAGCCGTCCAGGTCGAGGTCGGCATGCACCGAGGTGGCGTCGATGGGAGCGAAGGCATCGACCCCGAGCGCCGAGCGAGGCACCACGACCACCCGCAACTGGGCGTCGAGGCGAACCACCACGGCAATCTCATCGGCGGTGGCCCCGTCGAGCACGTACCGCTTGGTGCCGGCCAGGACGAGATCCTCGCCGTCGCACGTGGCGGCGGCGCTCACCCCGTCGAGCAGCCATGTTCCCGCCCCTTCGTCCACGGCGAACGCTCCCGTGACAGCACCCGACGCCACCAGCGGCAACCAGTGGGAGGCCTGGTGGGGCGTGGCCACGGCCCGAACCGCTGAGGCGAACTGGGTCACGGTGGCCAGGAACGGCCCGGGAGCGACCGCCCGACCGAACTCCTCGAGCACGATGGCCAGCTCGACCCACGAGTAGCCGGTACCCCCGTGTTCGGTGGCGATCGTCAGTCCCGGCCAGTCGAGCGACACCAGTGTGTCCCACAGCTCGTCGGCCGCGCCGCCCTCGGTGACCGCTCGGACCAGGTCGGGTGGGCACTCCTGGGCCAGAACGTCGCGCACGGTGCGCTGCAGTTCGAGCTGGTCGTCGGTGAGCTCGAAGTCCATGGATCGTCCTCTCGTTTCTCAGCGGGGCAGGCCGAGTACGCGCTCGGCGATGATGTTGCGCTGGATCTCGCTGGTACCGCCGCTGATGGTCCCCGCGAAGCCGAACAGGTAGCGGTTGAACCAGGTGACCACGTGCTTGTCGCTGGCGAAGACGCTCGAGTGGCCGGGAACCCGCCGCTGATCCAGGGCGGCGGGGCCCAAAGCCTCGACGGCGAGAAGCGCCACCTCGCGCTGGGCCTCGGAGCCCATCATCTTCAGGATCGACTGCTCGGCGGGGACCAGGCCTCGTTGCTGCTTGGCCAGCTGGCGATTGCCGAGCAGGCGGAGCGACTGGGCGTCGGCCACGAGCTTGCCGACCTTGTCGAGGACCACCGGATCATCGGCCTTCGCCGTGCCCCGTAACTCGGACAGGAACTCCCGCAACATCTTGTCGAGACCCTGCGACCACATGATCCACAACATCGCCCGCTCGTGGGCCAGGGCGCCGTTGCAGATGCGCCAACCGTCGTTGAGCTCGCCGACCAGGTTCTTCCGGGGAACCCGCACGTCGTCGAAGAACACCTCGTTGAAGTCGGTGTGATCGGGGCCGGTGATGTCGGCGAACGGTCGCCGGGTGACACCCGGGGTGTCGGTGTCGATGATGAGTGCGGAGATGCCCTTGTGCTTCGGCGCGTCGGGGTCGGTGCGTACGAAGGCCAGGATCATGTCGGCATCGTGGGCCCCCGACGTCCACACCTTCTGCCCGCTGACGACGAACTCGTCGCCATCGATGGCGGCTCGGGTGGTGAGACCGGCCAGGTCACTCCCGGCGTTGGGCTCACTCATTCCCAGCGCGGCCATCATCTCCGCCCGCAGGATGGGGATGGCGTAGTCCCGCTTCTGCTGGTCGTTGCCGAACGACACGATGGAGGCGCCGACGATGCCCAGCCCCTGGGGGTTGAAGCTGCGGGTCACGTCGCGCCGGCCGAGCTCCTCGAAATAGACCAATTGCTCGAAGAGCCCGGCGTTGCGACCTCCGAACTCCGGTGGGTAGGCCGGCACCAACCAACCGTCGTCGAACATCTTGGCCTGGAAGGCCCGAGCCCAGGCCGGCGTGTCGGCGCTGGAGTGCGGCCGCTCGGTGGCCTCGGCCGGATCGGGCAGGTTCTCGTCGAGCCAGTCCGAGAACTCCGTCCGGAAGGCCTCGGTGGCGCTGTCGTTGTGCAACCGCATGCGGCAGGTTCCTTTCGATGTGATCTGACACTGCCACGACCACGGTATTACCGTCAGGTCGGGTCGATCACCATTGACCGTCCGTATCGCAGGCTCTTGGGGGAAACATGGTCTCGACACTTCGTCGACTGCTCGGTGTGCTCTTCGTTCTGACGCTGCTGGCCGCCGCGTGCGGCAACTCGGGCGACGAGGGCGGCTCCGACACCGCATCGGCCGATGACGACGCGACGGGCGAGACATCCCCGCCCACCACCGATGGTGGCGCCGACGGCGAACCGGCCACCACCGGCACGACGCCGGTCACCAGCGAAGGCGGGTCGGAGCGAGACACCTTCGTCGCCCTCGAGGGCGTCCCCGGCGTCGACGACACGTCGATCCGCTACGCGTCCATCGCCACCAAGGAGAACAACCCCCTGGGCACCTGCATCATGGATTGCTACAACCAGGGCATCGAGGCGTACTTCGCGTGGCGCAACAGCGAGGGCGGCATCTACGGCCGCGACATGGTGCTGGCCGAGAAGATCGACGACGAGCTCAGCAACAACCAGGGACGAGCCCTGGAGGTCATCGCCAACGACAACATCTTCGGCGCCTTCTCGGCCACCCTGGTGGCGTCGGGCTGGGGCGACCTCAATGATGCCGGCGTGCCCACCTACGTCTGGAACATCCACGCCGAGGAGTCAGCCCGTCGGCCGAACATCCTCGGTCAGTTCGCCGTGACCTGCGCCGGCTGCACCCAACGCGGCGTGCCCTGGGCGGCGGCCGACGCGGGCGCCACCACCGTGGCCAGTCTGGGCTACGGGGTCAGCGAGAATTCGAAGGTCTGCTCCCAGTCGCTCGCGCGTTCGATCGACCTCTACGGCGACGAGTTGGGGCTCACTGTCGGCTACCTCAACGACAACATCGAGTTCGGCATACCCAACGGCATCGGACCCGAGGTGACCCAGATGAAGGATGCGGGCGTCGACTTCATCGCCACCTGCATGGACCTCAACGGCATGAAGACCCTGGCGCAGGAGCTGGAGCGCCAGGGCATGGGAGACGTGCCCATGCACCACCCCAACACCTACAACCAGTCGTTCGTGGCCGAGTCGGGGGGCTTGTTCGAGGGCGACTACGTGTCGGCCCAGTTCCTGCCCTTCGAGTACGAGACCGACCTCGAGATGCAACAGCAGTTCCTGTCCTGGATGGACCAGACCGGCGCCGACCTGTCGGAGCTGGCGATGACCGGGTGGATCAATGCCGACCTGGCCTTCCAGGGCCTGCTGGCCGCAGGACCGGAGTTCAGCCGCGAGGCCGTCCTCGATGCCACCAACTCCTTCACCGAGTACAGCGCCGGCGGCCTGATCAACCCCATCGACTGGACCCGCCAACACAACCCGCCCACCGAGGACGACGCCACAAATGACTACCGCTTGG
The DNA here is from genome assembly GCA_029858875.1 of Acidimicrobiia bacterium. Lineage (GTDB taxonomy): Bacteria > Actinomycetota > Acidimicrobiia > Acidimicrobiales > SHLQ01 > JAOUEE01. The sequence goes on along the minus strand of JAOUEE010000153.1, from coordinate 1,533 downwards.
AGTGCATCTCACCGGTGAAGGTGCAAGACAATGCCTTCGTCGGGGTGAGCGAGCCCGACGCCCCCTGGTTGTGCTGGGACAACTCCAGCACCGACTGGGCCGATCCGACCCCGACCAGCTTCTCCAGCTGAGTCCGAGTCCTCCGGACGTGTCCCGCCGCCTGCCCGATCGGGCCGCGCCTATTGCTGAGCTCCCGAGGGCGCCGGCTCGATGATCCTGGCCAGCGTCGCGCAGGACATCCTCCGGGCTGTCCTCCAGGGCATGCCCCCGGGCACGGTCTACGCCCTCATCGCGCTGGGGTTCGTGCTCACGTACAAGACGTCCGGGGTGTTCAACCTCGCGTTCGGTGCACAGGCCTACATCAGTGCGGCGATGTACTTCCAGGCCCGCAACGAGTGGGAATGGGGGGCCCTTCCCGCCTTCGTCCTGGCGGTGCTGCTCGTGGCGCCCGCTCTCGGTCTGCTGCTCGAGCGCCTGATCTTCCGGCACCTCCGCACGGCGTCCGCCATCTCGAAGCTGGTCGTCACCATCGGGCTCAGCGTCGCCCTACCCAATCTCTTCGAACTGGTGATCGGCTTCGAGCCCGTTGCCGGCCGCACACCCGAGGGTCTGGTGCCGAACGGAAACGGTCCGCCGTTCTACGACCCCTTCGGGGTGTACGGGTGGAGTCGCAACGAGTTGACCCAGATGGCGGTGGCCCTGCTGGCCATCGCCATCCTGGGCGCCATCTTCCGATTCACGGCGCTGGGTTTGGCCATGCGCGCCGTGGTCGAGAGCCCGCGCATGACCGAACTGGCCGGCGTGCGCGCCGATCGCGTATCGGCCTTCGCGTGGGCCCTGTCGAGTCTGTTCGCCGGACTGGCCGGCGTACTGATCGCTCCTCGGTTCAACACACTGGAGGACATCGCCTTCTTCGAGCTCATGGTGATCGGTATCGCCGCCGCGGCGATCGGACTGTTGGTGAGCATGCCGAGGGCCATGCTCGGCGGCCTGGCCATCGGCATCGTCATCGCGCTGTCCAACACCTTTCTGCCCCGCTGGGCCGACGGCCGCGACTGGCTGCAACCCCTTGTCGACAACTTCACGCTGGCCCTTCCCTTCCTGGTGCTGTTCGGGATCCTGGTGTTCTCGCCGCGGATTCGTGCCTCCACCGAAGCCGCCGATCCGCTGGCCGGAGTCGACCCACCGCCCCCCCAATCGGCGGCCCTGACCCGCAGTTCGGTGCTGACCCTCGCCACTCGTGTCTTCGCGCTGTTGGTGCTGGCCGTCGGCGGGTGGTGGGTGTTCACCCAGGCCGACACCAGTTGGATCTTCCTGGTGACCCAAGGCGTCATCATGTCGGTCATCTTCTTGTCGATCACCGTGATGACCGGGATGGCCGGTCAGATCTCGCTGTGCCAGGGGACGTTCGCGGCCATCGGGGCCTTCTCGGTGTACCAACTGGCCGAGCGATGGGAGGTGTCGGTGTTGGCCGGTGCGCTCATCGGCGCAGCCATCGCCGCCGTCGTCGGCTCGCTGCTGTCGCTGCCGGTG
>JAOUEE010000529.1 GCA_029858875.1 Acidimicrobiia bacterium | reverse complement strand
AACGACGTGTTGAACGGCAACGGCGGCAACGACACCCTGTCGGGCAGCACCGGGTTCGACCGGTGCAACGGAAGCACCGGCGTCGACACCCAGACCGGGTGCGAAGTGATCAGCGGCATCCCCTAGACCGGACCCGCGGCGCCGAACCGCACCCGCGTCGGCGCTGGGAAGCCGCTGCGCACGTCAGCGAGCATGCAGGGAAGCAGATCTCAGTCCACGCTGAACAGCGCGTTCATGCGGTCGAGAGAGTCGATGCACTCCTCCACCAGCTCCCGCACCACGTCGGCGCTGCGACGCACCTTGTTCATCGTGCCCACGACCTGGCCCACCGGGTTGAAGGCCACGGCCTGGGCCTTGTCGGGGTACCGGCCGCTGCGAACCATCGCCTGGCGGACGGCCATCATCTGCAGCGGCATGCCCAGGGTGTCGGGCGTGTCGTCGCGCTCCCATGCCTCGGTCCAGTCGTTGCGCAGCATCCGACAGGGCTTGCCGGTGTACGAGCGTGACCGCACCGTGTCCTTGCTGGTGGCCGTGAAATAGCTCTCCAGCTGCGCCGGGTTGCTGGCCGCCTCCTCGACGGTGAGCCACAGCGACCCGGTCCAGACACCCTGGGCGCCCATCGCCAGCGCGGCGGCCATCTGGCGGCCGTTGCCGATGCCACCAGCGGCGAGGACGGGGAGGGGCGAGACCTCGTCGATGACCTGGGGCCAGAGCACCATCGAGCCGATGTCGCCGGTGTGGCCGCCGCCCTCGTACCCCTGGGCGATGACGAAGTCGAGCCCGGCGGTCGCGTGCCGCGCGGCCTGGGCCGGAGTGCCACAGAGCGCTCCCACCAACCGGCCGCTGCTCTGGATCTGCTCGATGAGATCGGGCGGAGGCGTGCCGAGGGCGTTGGCCACCATGGTGACCTTGGGATGCCGGAGGATGGCCTCGACCTGGGGAACCGCGGTGGCTGCGGTCCACCCCATGAGACCCGAGCCGGGGTCCTCGTCGGCTGGCAGCTCGGGTACCCCGTGCTCCTCGAGCACCTGATCGACGAACCGGCGATGCTCGTCGGGAATCATCTCCTCGAGCGTCGTCTTGAGCTTGGCTGGGTCCATCTCGCCCGCGCCCTCGTACTTGTTGGGCAGCACGATGTCGACACCGTAGGGGGCGTCGCCGATGTGCTCGTCGATCCAGTCCATCTCGGTCTCGAGGTCCTCGACCGAGAAGCCGACGGCTCCGAGGACTCCATAGCCCCCGGCCTTGCTGACCGCGACGACCACATCACGGCAATGGGTGAAGGCAAAGATGGGGAACTCGATGCCCAGTCGTTCACAGATCTCGGTACGCACGGTCGCGCCTCCTCGGAATGGATGCGCTCAGCCCACCACAACCCGTCGCGTCCGTACAGTCCGACGGGCCGGCGCTGACCGATGACGCCGGGTGAACCTGATCAGACCACCGACTGGGCCGAGCCCACCACCACGAGCTCGCTGATGAAGTCCTCGATCCGCAGGGCCGGGCTCCAGATGTAGCCCTGCACGATCGAGCACCCCAGCTCCGCCAGCTGCCGGGCCTGCTGTTCGTGCTCGACGCCCTCGCCGATGACCTTCAGACCGAGAATGCCGGTGAGCCGCATCACGATGTCGACGACACCCCGCTCCCGCTCGTCGTCGAGGCCCAGGATCAGCGACCGATCCAACTTGACCGTGTCGAAGGGGAACTGCCGGAGGTGGGTGATGCTCGAATAGCCGGTCCCGAAGTCGTCGAGCGACAGACCGACGCCCAGCATCCGTACCGAGCTGAGGACCCCGGCGGCATGCCCGGTGTCGGTGGGCAGCGCCGACTCGGTGACCTCGACGCGCAGTTGCTGGGGCTTGATGCCGGCATCGGAGATGGCGGCCTTCACGTCGGCCAGTAGGTCGCCCTCGACCACGTGCCGCCAGCCGACGTTCACCGCGATGGGAACCTCGCGGCCGGTCGCCTCGTAGACCTCGCGGGCGTGTTCGGCGCCCTTGTGCAGGGCCCAGCGACCCAGCTCGAGGATCAGTGTGCTCTCCTCGGCCACGGCGATGAACTGGTCGGGTCGGATGAACTGATCGTTGCGGAACCAACGACACAAGGCCTCGGCCCCGACGAGCGACCC
>JAOUEE010000528.1 GCA_029858875.1 Acidimicrobiia bacterium | reverse complement strand
GACGTGGTCGGCCTGATGGAGCAGGCGGCGCGCGCCGCCGCCGCCGATGCCGGTGCTCCCGACTTGTTGGCCCGACTGCAGTGGATCGCCGCCACCAAGGGCAACGCCCGATTGCGGGACCCGGCCCGGCTGGTGGCCGACCGGGTCGGCTCGCCTGGTGCCCACACCGTGCTGTCCGACATCGGCGTGCTGCAGACGGCTCCTCTGCGGAAGGCGGCACAGCTCATCGCTGCGGGCCACCTCGACATCGCCATGGTGATCGGTGGTGAGACGAAGTACCGATCGCTGCGGGCCCAGATCACCGGCATCGGACCGGACGAGCTCGACGAGGCGGTCGAGCCGTCCGGGTCGGCGCCTGACGAGCACTGGGTGGCCGAGGGCGACGTGATCTCCCGGACCGAGATCGACTTCGGGCTGGTCCACCCGGTCCAGCAGTACGCCATGATCGAGAACGCCCTGCGCGCCGCCGACGGGCAGACGCTCGACGAGCATCGGCGCGAGATCGCCGACCTGTACGCGGCCATGAACCTGGTGGCCCGGTCCAACCCCAAAGCCGACTTCGCGCAGGCCATGGATGCCCCCTTCCTCGCCGAACCCGGCCCCGACAACCGGCCCCTGGCCTACCCGTACAACAAGTGGCACAACTCGCAGTGGAACGTCGACCAGGCTGCCGCGATCATCCTTTGCTCGGCCGCGCAGGCACAGGCGTTCGGCGTGGCCCGGGACCAATGGGTGTTTCCGACGGTGACGGTGGAATCGAACCACATGACCCACCTGATCAATCGGGACCAGCTCCACCGTTGTCCGGGCTTCGAGCTGGGTGCGCAGAAGGTGTTGGAGCTCAGCGAGCTCGACGCCGACCAGCTCGGTCCCGTCGAGCTCTACTCGTGCTTCCCGGTGGCCGTGCGCGTGCAGCAGCGGGCCCTCGGCTTCGACGTCCGGCGGCCGGTGACGGTCACCGGTGGCATGGCCTTCGCCGGTGGCCCCCTCAACAACTTCGTCTTCCAGGCTTTGGTGGAGCTGGTCGCCTGCCTGCGCCAGCAGGGTGGCGTCGCGCTCAGCACCGCGATCAGCGGGATGCTCACCAAGCAGTCTTTGTCGCTCTACTCGACGCAGCCGCCACCGGAGCTGCGGGTGGCCGACATCTCCGCCGAGGTCGGAGTGGCAACCGGCACGCGGGCCGTGTCGGCGAGAATCACCGGGTGTGGCCAGGTGGCTGCATACACTGTCGCCTACCAGGGAGGTGAGGCAGTCACTGCGCTGGTCATCGCCCAACACGACGACGGGACTCGCACGCTGGCCTCCAGCGACGACCCCGCAGTCGTGGGGTACCTCCTTGCCAACGAAGGCACGGGGCTGGTGATCGACCTGCACCATGGCCGCTTCTCCGTCGGTGGTCCCTGAACCACAAACGGTGATTCGTGCAGGGCCGCGAACGAGACGAGGAGCAGATCGTGATGGACCAGATCCAGGAGGAACGTCAGCAGTCGCCGCCATCGCGCCAACCGGTCAGCGCTCGCGGGCATCGCACCCGGGCCAAGCTGCTCGAGTCCGGACGCGAGGCACTGGCCGAGCGTGGCCAGCACCACACCCGCGTCGACGACGTGGTCAGTCGGGCCGGCACGTCGCACGGCACCTTCTACCTCTACTTCGAGAACATCGAGGCTCTGGTGGCCGGGGTCATCGAGCAATGCGATGCCGAGGCGGCGGCCCTGCTGGGCGCGCTCGGTGGCGTGCGCCGTGGCGACATCGACGGGCTGGCTGGCGTGCTCGCCCGGATCGGTCATCTCTACGAACGCTACGGCGACGTGGCCAGCCCCTGGGTTCGATCACCGGGCAGTGGTCACAATCGAGTCGTCGCGCTCAGCCGAGAACTGGGCATGGGTGCCGACCGGGCGCTGGGCGTGCTCGCGCTGATCGACCGCTTGCTGCCCGAGCTTGGTCCCCGGCAGCCCGACGGCCATCGAAGGATCGCCGTGCTCATCGAGACGATCAGCGGCGGGGCCACGCCCCAGCCGATGAGTGTCGGGCGCTGACCGGATCGCACCCCGCCGAGGCCTCCCTCGTCGGCCTGCCCGCACCGCCCCTACGCCGGTGGGGTCGGCGGGCGACCGGGGTCACCGAAGCCTTCACC
>JAOUEE010000527.1 GCA_029858875.1 Acidimicrobiia bacterium | reverse complement strand
ACAACCTCGCTGATCTGTTCGAGCAGGTCGTCGACGCGGCGGCGGACCGGACGGCGATCGTCACCCCCGCCCGCCGTCTCAGCTACGGCGAGCTCGACGAGCGGGCCAACCGGCTGGCTCGACATTTCGCCGACCGCGGCCTCGGCCCCGGCGATCACGTGTCACTGTTGCTGCAGAACGGCACCGAGTACCTCGAGGGCATGTTGGCCGCCTTCAAACTGCGGGCCGTACCCATCAACGTGAACTACCGGTACGTCGAGCGGGAACTGGCCTACCTGCTCGACAACTCCGACTCGAAGGTCATCGTCGCCCACCAGACGTACGGTCCACGCGTCCAGGCGGTCCGTGACTCATGTCCGCAGCTCGCGCACATCATCATCGTGGGCGATGAATCGGCCCAACAGCTCCCCGACGGTGCCGTCGACTACGAGACCTCACTGGCGGAGGCCCAGGCGACCCGCCCGACCGGGGACGAGCGGTCGGGAAGCGACCTCTACATCGCCTACACCGGCGGCACCACCGGCATGCCCAAGGGGGTGATGTGGCGTCACGACGACATCTTCTTCGCGGCCCTCGGCGGCGGGGACCCCAGCCAGTTGGAGGGGCCGATCACCTCGCCCGATCAGCTGGCCGCCCGCATCCCCGAGGTGGGCGGCATCCAGATGATGACCCCTCCGCTGATGCACGTGAGCGCGCACTGGGGCGCGTTGCAGGCGCTCTTCGGTGGCGGAACCGTGGTGTTGCTGTCACCGGGACGGTTCGACCCCGATGAGGCCCTGGCCGCCGTCGCCGCCGAGGGAGTCATGATCCTCGTGTTGGTGGGGGACGCCATGGCCCGCCCGCTCGCCGAGGCCATCGAGGCCAGCGCCGGCGCCCACGACCTCGGCTCGCTGTTCGTGGTGGCGTCGGGCGGAGCCATGCTGTCGGCATCGGTCAAGGACGCCCTGCGGTCGCACCTCCCGGACATCATCGTGGTCGACGGCTACGGGTCGTCCGAGACCGGCGTGGCCGGGTCGCAGACCACCATGGGCGACGGCCAGGCCACGGGGCCGACCTTCGTCATGAGTGCGGACACCACGGTGCTCGGTGACGACATGGTGCCGGTCGAGCCGGGATCGGCCGTGGTCGGCCGGCTGGCTCGCCGGGGCCATGTGCCGCTCGGGTACTACAAGGACGAGGACAGCTCGGCCGCCACGTTCGTGGAACTCGACGGGGTCCGGTGGGTGCTGCCCGGCGACCTGGCAACGCCGGAGGCCGACGGCACCATCACCCTGCTCGGACGGGGGTCGGTGAGCATCAACACCGGCGGTGAGAAGGTGTTCCCCGAGGAGGTGGAGTCGTGCCTCAAGGCGCACCCGGGCATCTACGACGCCATCGTCGTCGGGGTCGACGACGACACCTGGGGCCAGCGGGTGGTGGCCGTCGTGGAGCCCCGGCCCGGAACCGCGCTGCACCTCGATGAGGTGCAGGCCCACTGCCGGAGGGAGCTGGCCGGGTACAAGCTGCCCCGGGAGCTCGTGGTGGTCGATGCCGTCCAGCGCAACCCCAACGGCAAGGCCGACTACGCCTGGGCCAGCTCCGTCGCCGCGTCCGGCCGGTAGCGGCGCCGGAGCCGGTTTCGGGTTCGACGGCACCTGACATCGGGGGGACTCAGCCCTAGTGTCGGGCCATGGAGAGACTGAGCGGTACCGATGCGCTGTTCCTCTCACTGGAGCAGCCCAACTGGCACCAACACGTCGGCGGCCTCACCATCATGGATCGACGCGAGGCACCCGACTTCACCTTCCTGGCCATGCGGGAGAACCTGCTCACCCGCCTACCGCTCGCCCCCAAGTTCCGGTGGAGGCTGAAGGAGGTGCCGTTCGGACTCGATCGACCGGTGTGGATCGACGACCCCGCGTTCGACGTCGACCAGCACCTCCACCACGTTGCGCTCCCGCCGCCCGGCAACTCCGAGCAGCTGGCGGAGCTCACCGGTCGGATCCTCAGCCGCCAGCTCGATCGCGCCCGGCCTCTGTGGGACCTGTGGTTCATCGAAGGTCTCCCCAACCACCGGGTGGCGATGGTGATGAAGTACCACCACTGCCTGCTCGACGGGGTGGCCGGGTCCAGCCTGGCCTCGTTGCTGCTCGACTTCGAG
>JAOUEE010000525.1 GCA_029858875.1 Acidimicrobiia bacterium | reverse complement strand
GCCGAGGGTGGGGGGGCCGTTGTCGAGGCTGCCGATCGGTTCGCCATCGGGGCCGACGAGCTGGGCGTACCCGCCGACGTCTCCGTCGGCTCCGGCCACACCATCGACGGCTCGGACCGTATCGAGCAAACCGTCGTCGACGCGGGAACGAAGATCCCCGAAGTCGGACTCGATCACGTTGTCGCTGCGCACGACCGCGTCGACGTCTTCACCGATCTCGGCGAACAGGTCGTCGAAGGTCTTGTCGATGGTGTCGATCAACACCATCGAGCCGGCGAGGAAGGCCACACCGATCATGACCGACAGCGAGGTGGAGAAGAGCCGGAACTTGCGGGCCAGCAAGCCGTCGAGAGCGATGCGGAACATGACCATGATGCATCAGCCTTCGAATTGGCGGAGGCGGTCGAGCAGCCGCACCGATGTCGGATCGTGCATCTCGTCCACCACGTGACCGTCAGCGAGGAAGACCACCCGATCGGCGTAGGCCGCGGCACCCACGTCGTGGGTGACCATCACGACGGTCTGGTCCAGCTCGTCGACCGCCCGGCGAAGGAAGCCGAGGACCTCGGTGCCGCTCACCGAGTCGAGGTTGCCGGTGGGCTCGTCGGCGAAGATGATGCGCGGCCGGTTGATCAGGGATCGGGCGACGGCGACGCGCTGCTGCTCGCCGCCCGACATCTCCGACGGTCGATGATCGAGGCGGTCACGAAGACCGAGGGCGTCGATCACCGTGTCGAACCACTCGCGATCGACGGTGTGTCGACCCAGCCGTCGTTGCAGTGTGATGTTGCGCTCCGCCGTGAGCGTGGGAACCAGATTGAAGGCCTGGAACACGAAGCCGATCTCGTCGCGTCGCAGCACCGTGAGCTGGGAGTCGGACAGCTCGCGCAGGTCAGTGCCACCGATGAACACGCTGCCGCTCGTGAGCGGCTCGAGGCCGGCCATGCAGTGCAGGAGCGTCGACTTGCCCGAACCCGACGGGCCCATGATCGCGCTGAACCGCCCGGTCTCGAATCCGACATCGACATGATCGAGGGCACGAACCTCGGTGCGGCCCTGGCCGAAGACCTTGACCGCATCCTTGGCGTGTGCCGCCATGGTCAGGTCGATGGCGTGGGCGGTGGTGGACGTGCTCATGCGGACACTCCTGACGTCGGGGCTGGAACATCGCCGGGTGCCGGCGCGAATCCCGCCACGGCACCCGTCACCCACCCTCCTCCCATGGCCTGCACCCCGTCAGGGCCGAAGGTCCTACCCAGGCCGCCAACCGGGGGACGGCCCGGAGCGGCCGCGCAAATCCGGCCGTCACCGCCCCTAAGGCCCGGGACCGGGCCGGAGCCTCGCCCGACCGGTTACGATCGGGAGGACACGCACCTCGGCCCCAGGGGGACCCGATGAGCACACACCGACCGGTCGTCATATCGTGCGACGGCCACGCCAGCGGACGCCCCGAGGACTATGCGCCCTACATCGAGAAGGCGTTCCAGGACGACTTCGACGAGTGGTTGCAGCGCCAGCAGGTCGCCCAGGAGGCCCGTCGCAGAGCCCGCGACCAGAACCAATCGTTGTTCTCCAAGGAGGGAAGCGAGGCCTTCGAAGCAGCCACCGGCGACGACCGCGACGGCGAGTGGGATTCGGCCACCCGCACCCGGGTGATGGACACCGAGGGCGTCGTACTCGAGGTGCTGTTCCCCAACACCACGGTGCCCTTCGGGGCCTTCGGCGAGAACGCGCCGCATCACCTGCGGGGTGCCGGCAACCGGGCCTACGACCGTTGGCTGCTCGACTTCGCCAACGACGATCCCGCCCGTCGGGCGCCGCTGGCCATGCTCACCGCCCACGACCTCGACGAGACTGTCGCCGAGATCACCTGGGCGGCCGACGTCGGTATGGCCGGGTTCATCGTGCCCACCAAGCCGGGGGCGGAGCTGCCGCCCTGGTACGACCCGATGTACGACGTGATCTGGGCCGCCTGCCAGGACACCGGCCTGCCCGTGCACTTCCATGGTGGCGGTGGAACCCCCGACTACGGCGACTACGGCGTGGTCAGCATGCTCATGTACGCGACGGAGGCGACCTACTTCTCGCGACGGCCGCTGTTCGAGCTGTTGTGGGGCGGCGTGTTCGAACGGTTCCCCGAG
>JAOUEE010000526.1 GCA_029858875.1 Acidimicrobiia bacterium | reverse complement strand
GGCTATCGCCGACAGCGAAGGATCTGGGGGGATGGCGCTCAGGGCTCAGGCGCTCGACCGCTGCGCTCGGCCGAAGGTCGGCGCATTCCGCCGCCAACAGATTCGCGCGACCGGGTGACGGTGTGGGACGGGTAGGTAGGATGTGGAAGCGGTGACCACGCCGAGCACGGTCGGGTCGGTTTGGAACGCCCCGAACGTCACCTGATCCTCACCCACACCGTCTGTGAGACAGCATCGAGGATGCGCAACCCACGATGAGCGCATCAGCGCCGCCCGTGGCAGCGGCGGCCAGCATGTAGGGCCGGTCGCCCGGCACGAACAGACAGCAGAGCGGGCTCATCGAGGCGAGTCTATGGGAGCATCCCGCGTCACGAGCCACCTTCGCCGGACGTCTTGGTTGACTGGGCCGCTGTCTACGACCGGACGCGTGTTGTTGCTCATGGCGGTCCACCCGCCCGATGCCATCTCAGGAGTGATGGCGGTCTGCCGGATCTGGGTCTCCCCTGCCCGAGCCCGAACATGGAGGCGTCGCAGTGCGGAAACGCTCGACGGCATCAGCGGCTTTGTTGCCGGGCCGGTAGCGATGACAGCACCTAACCCTGGCCTGTGGGCCCTCGCAGATCACCAAATCCCGAGCAATAGCGCACATTCCACCGCGTGCCCGATATCGGCACGACTGCGTGCATCGTGGCGCGAATCATGAACGCCGAGAGTGGTGAGGTTGTTTGGCGCCTTGGGGGTCTCGGGAGTCATCCGGGTGCCGGGCGGAGTAGCTGTCCGCAGGGCGTCCTGAACGCATGGGATCGTCCATCTCGTTGGTGTGAATCGAATTGAGCCGCAACGGGTCACTCACAACCTCGACGCTGTCTCATCGCGCCCGCCCTTTGAGTGACGCCCCAGATCGACAGGGGAACATCGACCGCAAATCGGCACAACTGCGCTCAAGGCAGATGACGGTCGCGATATCAGCTCTTCGCCAGCCGGAGAGCCGATCGAGCAGCCAGATTGAACAAGGCAACGTGAACGTCATGGGCGGTGCGCCAGCCGCGATCCTCCCGCACTTCGCCGCTCACATCGTCACCAGCGAAGAGGTACTGCCCGATGGGGACGTCTCGGAATTGGCCCACTGCGAGCAGAGCGGCCGTCTCCGCCTCGACAACGATGCAACCCTCGTCGCGTCGTCGCTGGATTCGCCCGGGTGTCTCTCGAAAGAACCCGTCGGTGGTCCAGGTCTTGCCAACCGTGTAAGCCAACCCCGAGTCCTGGACAACTTCTTGCAGGACATCGACGACCTTGCGGGGGGTTGAGACCTCTCGTGATGGAGGAATGTAGTGATAGGACGTGCCCTCGTCGCGGACGGCGGCATCGACGACGATCACATGACCGAGCGCCAAGCCCGGCACGACGGCTCCAGCGCCTCCGCACGCAACCATCGCCTCGATGCCGGCTGCGAGAACACGCTCAACAGTGACCGTCGCCAGCGAGGCACCTTGGCCGGGATAGAACACGGCCAGTGGCTCTCCTCCGTAGTCGATCTTCCAGAGGTCTCCCATGCTGGGCAGCTGACAGAGCACCTGCCCAGCCGTGGACAGCTCATCGATCAGCGCAGGGAAGAAACACGCAACAGCAGCACGAGGTGCCCCGAGAATCGGGGGTTCAGATCGAGGATCAATCAATGCCCTTCGATCTGGGTCGAACTCGAGAATCGGAGGCACGTCAGCCATCGGCGGACCATAGCCGCCAGGCTCCCCTCAGCTCTCCAGCCATTCCTGCATGATCCGGAGAGGGGCCTCTCCGCTCTGGGAGTCTGGGCGCGGACCCGCTTTCACTGCGCCGGCGGTGTGCACGCAGATCACTAGATCGGGTGCAAGAACGCCCACTCTGCGGATCGCACGAGATCGGCACCTCTAGGAGCGCCTGCCTGTGGCGGGTGGTCACTGTGCGTAGCGCTTGCCTTTTGCCATGTTCCGTGCCCGGCTGTGACGACGCAGTGCTCGACGGTCCGCCTTCGAGGGCGGCGTCCTCGCTTTGGGCTGATGGCCATGCCAACGGCAGTTTTAACGACTAGGGGAAAGTCCTACCTCGAGGCGGTGAGTGTTTGTTGTGGGGTGCTTCATTCGGCGGGGTGCCAGATCCGTTCG
>JAOUEE010000152.1 GCA_029858875.1 Acidimicrobiia bacterium | reverse complement strand
CATCCACGATCAGATCGATCAGAAGCGGGCCCGGCCGGGCGACGACGTGTTGACGGCGCTCACCCGGGCCCGATTCAACGACGAGCGACCCCTCACCGACCACGAGATCATCACCATGGTCGACCACCTGTACATCGGCGGCAACGAGACCACGACGTTCGCCATCGCGTCCGCCATGTGGATCCTGCTGCGAGAGGACGGCCTGCACGCACGCCTGCGCGCCGACCCCGCTCTGATACCGGCGTTCGTGGAGGAGGCGTTGCGCATGGAGTCGCCCACGCAGGGCCTGTTCCGGCAGGTCGCCGCCGATGTCGAGCGCCACGGGGTGACCATCCCCGCCGGCGCAGTGGTGCACGTGCGCTACGGCGCCGCCAACCGCGACGAGCGCATGTTCTCCTGCCCTGACGCGGTCGACCTCGAGCGACCCAACGCCAAGCGCCACATGGCCTTCTCGCTGGGCGAGCACTCGTGTCCGGGGTCCGGCCTGAGTCGGCTCGAACAGCGCATCGCCCTCACCGCGCTGCTCGAGCGACTGCCCGGGCTGCGGCTGGCCGACGACAACGACTTCACCCATCATCCCGGATTCGTGCTGCGGGCCCTCCAGGCCCTGCATCTCGAGTTCGACCCGGCCTGAAGCCGCTCACCGCCGGCCCGTCGGAGGGGCCGGCTCGACAGTGGCGCGACGGGCACGAGAGCATCGGGCCATGACCATCCCCCTCGACGGACCCTTCTACGGCGATCTGGCGCCCGGCGACGAGCTGCCCCGGCAACCGGGCGTCACCATCGACAGCGGCATGTGCGCCTACTACCAGGCGGCGATCGGTGAGCGGCTGCCGTTGTCGCTGGACCGTCGGCTGTCCGCGGCCGTCACCGACGACGGCCGCCAGCTGGTCAGCCCCGGACTGGTGATGCAGTTGTCCATCGGCCTGAGCACCACTGTGAGCCGCCGGGCCATCGCCAATCTGTTCTACCGGTCCATCCGCATGCACCGGGCCGTGTACTGCGGGCAGACCCTCGACACCGTCGTCACCGTCATCGGGTGCAGCGATGGCACCATCCGGCCCGAACGGCCCGGTCGGGGGAAGGTGCTGGTCGACATCGTCACCACGGTCGACGGCGAGCCGGCGGTCACCTACGAGCGGTGTCCGATGCTGCCCGTCGGCGACAACCCGATGCCGGGCTACCACGACGAGCTGGGAGCCGGCGACGCGGCGCTCGACCTCGCGGCCTTCACCGATCTCGACGCCTGTCGTTGGCCACTGTCCCAGCTCGGTGAGCCCACGGCCTGGGCCCCCGGGGCCGCCGTCGAGGATCCGCTGTACGACATCGTCGATCACGCCACCGGCCTGGTGCGGCTCACCCACAACCTGGCATTCGTCCACCGCAACGCTCATCACTCGCCCTATCCCCGGCGTCTCGTGTACGGGGGCCACGTGGTCGGGTTGGCCCAGGCATCGCTCAGCCGGGTGGTCAACGGCCTGGCCACCGTGGTCGCGTGGCACGAGTGCGCGCACACCGGCCCCGCCTTCGAGGGGGATCTGCTGTCGTTCCGCCACACGCTGGTGGACAGCCTGGTCGTCGACGACGGACGCCTGATGGCCGTTCGGGTCGAGGGCTTCGCCCACCGTGAGGATGAGGAGCCGGCGCCGGTGCTGGACTGGACTCCGGTGGTGCTCGCCCCCTGACACGAGGCCGGCCCGGCCATGCACTAGACCGATGGCATGAAGGCAACGTTGTGGATGCTGTTGGTCGGCGTGGCGCTGGTGGTGGGGGCGTGTGGATCGAACGGTGATGGCGACGCCGTCGGTGGTGACGGGGGCGCAGGCACGAGTGCGACCAACACCATCGCCACCATTCCCGTCACCGCCCCGCCCGACGTGCCCGCCGGTCTCATCGGCACCTGGACCGTGGTCCGTGCGGGCGAGGTCGACGCACCCGACGGCGTGACCCTCACCGTGTCGAGCGGTGGAGGGGTCACCGGCTTCCTCGGCTGCAACGAGTTCTTCGGCGCCATCTCCACGGCCGACGGCCAGCTCCGCTTCGTCGACCTCGAGTACTCCGAGATCGGGTGTCCCGACGTGGAGGACTTCACCGCCCTGGTCGACGCCCTGGGCACCGTGGTGTCGGCCGAAGTGGGGGACGCCTCGACCTCGTTGTCCTCGGGCGATGTGGTGGTGGTCCAACTCGAACGGGGCGAGGACGCCGCCCCGGCCTGAGTGCGTTTCAGCCGGCGGCCAGCTGCTCGGCCAGGCGGGTGGTGACCACCCTCCTGCCGGTCGAGTTCAGGTGGGTGGCGTCGAGGAACATGCCGGCATCGGCGCCGCCGCTGAGGTCGACGAACCGGCCACCGGCGGCAGTGACGGGCTGGGCGAGGGCGGCCACGGCCTCGGCCACCCCGTTGGCCCCTTCGGGGTGACGATCCACGAGGTGGGCCGACGTGGGAATCGCCACAACGGTGACCGGTCGGCCTCGTGCCGCCTGCTGGGCCACCTGATCGAACAAGATGTCGAGCCGTTCGTCGCAGCTGCTGCCCGACGCGAACGTCGGTTCGTTGAGCGACATCGACACGTCGAAGAGCCGGGGATCGGACTCGTCGTGGGCCACGACGGCACCCATGCCGTCGGGCACGAACTCGGCCGCCGCGAGCTCCGTGAGCTCGTTTCGATAGGAGCGGTTCGCGGCCGGTCCGAGTAGCCGCTCCCACGGGTCGACGGCCGGGAACCAGACCAGGTCGAAGGCGCCGTCACGACGGGTGACGACGTCGAGTTGTTGGTCTCGGCGGCTCTCGGTGTCGCACAGCCCGAATACGTCCAGGGCGGAGACGATCCAGATCAGCTCCGCCGGCGAGGCGATGCGGTCCAGTTCGGCCAAGCGGGGTGGCTGACCCTCGGGATGGCCGCCGTCGACGGCCACGTTCCCCACGAGCGTGTCGGTTGCGTCCCCGAGCAGGAGGGAGTCGATGCCCAGTCGGGCCTGCGAGCTGCCGATCACCGCCGTCCACGGTGTGGGCGACTGCCCCACCGTCAGCAGCCACTCGGCGTGCGCCAGATCCTCCTGGGCGAAGTGCAGCGATCGGGCGAGGATGAACTGCGGATGCAGCACGAGGTGCAGTGAGTCGACGGCGGCCGTGGCCCGGCCGGTGGCGGCCAGCAGCCGATCGAGGCTGGGCACAGATGTGGTGGCGCCCTCGGCCCGGCACCCGGACTGCCCGATCAACCGATCGGCGACGGCGGTACTCAGGTCCAGGCCGAAGTCCTGCACGAGGGTGCGGCGTTCATCGGCCGGCAGCGTCCTGAACGCACGTTCGGCGGCGGCGACGACGGCAGGGACGGTTTCGAGCGTGGCCAGCCAGGTGATCGGGTCACCGCACTGCTCATCGAGCGTCTGGGCCACCTCGACCAGCGGCCCGACGGATGTGGCGGTCTGCGCCGGCAGCCGGGCGAGCAGGTCTTCGAGTGATGCCGCCGAGGGGGGGGGTGCAACGGTCGTGCTCGCGGGCGTGGATTCGATCGCGGCCGATCCGCAACCCACGACGAGGAGCGCCGCCACCGTTGCCGCACCCGCCATGGCGCGCCGTCTCACTCGGTCGCCTCCCGGGCGAGGGTCCGGCCCGCCGTCGTGGAGGCCGACTCGCCGCCCACGCGGGCGCGCACGGCGGCGGCCGAGGTCACCAGGGCGATGAACAGGGCCACCCCGGTGAACAGCCACGGGGCGCCGAGCCCTCGGTAGATGGGCGCCGCGACCAGCGCCAGGCAACCCGCGGCGATCTCGCCGCTGGCCCCGGCCAGACCCTGTCCGGTGGCCTGTTCGCCCGGGGCGGTGGCCCGTGCCATCGCTGCCTGGGCGGCGGGCATGCCCAGCCCGTTCAGGAAGGCCTCGAACACCACGAAGCAGGCGGCCACGAGGGGAACGGTGATCCAGCCGTACACGACCGTCAGTGGTGCGATGAGCGCCGCTGCGGTCAGGCCCATCGGTACCGGTCCCCGGCGATCGGCCAGGCGTCCTCCGATGGGTGCCATCACGATGAACATTCCGCCGTAGACGGCCAGGCTGAGGGCCACCAGCCGGTCGGTGCCCCCGCGGTCCTCGATGTAGATGTCCCACACCGCCTCGTAGAGCCCGGCCGGAGCGATGAGGGCGATGGACAACAAGATGGCCACCTGGACCTGGCGGCGACCGACGAGGGAGCGCACCACGGTTCCCGGGCGTGGGCGGCTGAGGTCCGCGGTGGCCAGCTGCGGCAGCCCGAGGACGAGGACGATGGGGATGAACGCCGCCGCCGCCGCGGTGGCGGCGATGAAGGGAGCGTCGAGGCCGTAGACGGCCGCGAGCTCGGCCCCGATGATGGGGCCGGTCAGGAAGCCGGCCAGCTCGACCGCCTGGAGTCGTCCCAGGTGCTGGCCCGCCATCGCCGGGTTCTGTGCGGCCACCAGACCGCGGGCGGCGGGAAGGAACGCCCCCAGGCCCAGGCCGGTGATGAACCGTCCGGTGACCAGGAGCGGGAGTCCGTCGGCCACGACGAACAGCGCCGATCCAACCGCCGACGCCGTCACCGAGCCGAGCAGCAGCTGGTTGGTGTACCCCCGGTCGGCCAGCGGTGCCAGCGTGAGCTGGCCGGCCACGCTGGCGAAGAACGCCGTCCCGGCCACGAGGCCGACCCCGATGGAGGGCAGATCGTACTCCTGCTCCAGCTCGCCCAGCAGGGGCAGGACCTGCCCGACCGATCCCGCCAGCACGAAGACCGCGATGGTCAGCACGGTCAGCTGGCGGGGTGACATCGGACCAGTGTGGCCTTGCCGTGGGGTGAACCGCGCCGATTTGGTGGACTCGCTCGCGGCACTAACCTCGGCGCCCATGCGGACCGAACAGCTCGACATCGGCGACATCACCATGACCTACGACGAGGCCGGCTCGGGGTCGCCGCCCCTCGTGCTGGTCCACGGGTTCACCGGGGCCCGCACCGACTTCACGTTCGTGCACCAGCCGCTGGCGGCCTCCCGGCGGGTGCTGGCCCCCGATCAGCGCGGCCATCGCGACACCTCCAACCCGACCGACCCGTCGACCTACACGCTCGATCAGCTGGTCGAGGACCTGGAGACGTTCCTCGATCGGGTCACCGACCAGCCCGTCCACCTGCTCGGGCATTCCATGGGGGGCATGGTCGTGATGCGTCTGGCCCTGGCCCATCCCGACCGGGTGCGGTCCCTCGTGCTCATGGACACGTCGGCCGAGGCACCCGAGATGCCCTTCGACTTCACCGACGAGATCGTGGAGGCCGTGTTCGGCATGGTTCGCGAGCACGGCCTCGACGCCGCTCGCCAGTTCCTGTCGAGCCAGGAGAACCCCGAGCAGGAGCTGCTGATCGCCGCGAACGGCGAGGACTGGTTCGCCCGCGACGAGGACGAGCGCTACGCCAACCTGGATCCCAATGTGGTGATCGAGCTGGGACCACGGGTGTTCCGTCACGAATCGGTGCTGGCGGAGCTGGGTGCCGTCCGCGTGCCGACCACCATCCTGGTGGGCAGCGAGGACACGGCCTTCGTGGGTCCCTCCAAGCGCATGCACGACGCCATCGAGGGCTCCCGGTTGGTCATCATCGACGGCGCGTACCACAGCCCCCAGTACACGCACCGCGATCAGTGGCTGGCCGTCGTCGAGACCCACCTCGACCAGTAACGGGCCCGGACCCCGATCCTGGTCGGGGGGCGCGGATACGATGCCGGGGTGCGCGCCACCTCTGCCCTCACCCCCACCGGCGACTCGACCGCCGAGCTGGACGGTGCCATCGCGCACCTGGCCCAGCACACCAACGCGGCGAGGGCCACGTCGGTGGGCGTGCTGGTCTGGGCGTACCAGACCGGGCGCCAGCTCGAGGCCTGGCTCCACGATGCCCTCGAGGAATTCGACCTGGGAACGTCGGACTACGGGCTCATCGCCGCGCTGGGCTTCGCCGGCCGGCAACGACAACTGTCGGCCGGCGAGCTCTCGGAACGGCTGGTGCAGACCACGGGCGGCACCACCAAGACCATCCAACGCCTGATGGCTCGCGGCCTGGTCCGTCGGGTGGACGACCCACACGACGGTCGCCGGGCGCTGATCGAGCTGACGGCCGATGGGCACACCTTGGCCGAACAGGTCCTCGAAGCGCTGGCCGAGAAGGTGGACACCGACCTCGGCGACCTCGACCAGGCCGAGCGGGCCGATCTGCTGGGGTCGCTGCGCGGCCTCAGTGTGGCCCTCGGCGAACGGCTGGCCCCCCGCACCTGACATCAGAGCCCCGCCCCGCCGGCGGGGACCGAGCCGGACTCGCCGGTACCCGGGTCTCAGTCGATGAGCGAAGCCAGTCGCTGGCGTTCGAGCTCGAGCTGGGCGCGCACGACGTCGGGGAGCGGGGCGCCGGCCGCCGCGTCGAGGCGGCGCCGCGCCGCGTCCGAGTCGTCGACCAGTAGTCGCCGCAGTCGCCCCGTGGGCAGCCGTAGCCGCCCCACTCGCTCGACCAGACCACGGTCGTGGAGCAGGCGCATGAACGGCCGGAACTGCCCCTTGTCGTCGCTGGTGTTGTGCCGGGTCGAGGGCCGCTCGAACGGATGGAGGCCGAGGTCGTCGAGCAGCCGCGACCACGTCTCGCCCTGGTCGCCCATCAGCTCCTCGAAACGAACGACGGTGAGGCGCGACGCGCCCAGACCCTCGACGATCGGCGAGATGACATCGTGATATCGGCTGTGGGCCACGTATGGGCTGTCGGGCGCGGTCGTGGCCTCGGCCAGCGAGCGTCGTTCTCGGCCCCGCTGGCACTCGTGGCGGTAGTGCGACCGGAGCCGCTGCTCGGGATCGCGTACCAGGTACACCAGCCGGGTGTCGGGAAGCCACCGCTCCACTGCGTGGACGACCGTCGCGATCTCGGCCGGGTGGCCGTAGCGGGCCGATGCCTCGCCGGTGATCACGTCGGGTGGGAGGTGGGCGAAGAGGTCCCGGTAGGCCGGTCGCGGATCCCCCGGACCGAGCAGGATCTCCGGCTCCTTCACGGCCGGCAGGGCAGCGCCCGGGTGCTCGCCCAACCATCGGAACAGCGATGTCGTGCCCGCCTTCATCGCGCCGATCAGCAAGAAGTCGGGGAGGCGGGTGTCCACCGCATCAGCATGCCCGACCGTCCCCCTCGGGCCGACGATGCTGTCCGCCAGGCGACGCCTGGCGCCGTGCCCCCCGAGAGAGCCGAACGCAGGAGGGGTCGCGTTCGGCGCTCCCAGGAGGTCGGTCACCCCGGAGAGCCGAGGCGATCGGCCGGCTGCCCGACAACCTAGCCCTCGCTGGTGAACAGCGAAAGACGATGAACCCACCGGAAGATGACCATCGTGCCCACGTACCCTGAATGGGTCGGCGGGTGTGCCACGATGGGTCGATGGCCGAGGATCTGATCACCACCACCGAGGCGGCTCGCCTGCTGGGCATCCCGGTGCCCCGGCTGCTCGATCTCGTCATCGACGGCTCGATCGAGCTCCAGAGCGAGGGCCGTGGCGTGCGGGTCCGACGAGCCGACGTCGAGATCCTGATCGACGAGATCGACCTGCGGGACTGACGTCAGTCGGTGTCGCCCACCGCGTCGGGTGCATCGCTGACCACGTTGAACTGCTCGTCGAGCTGGACGTCCACCTGGCGCCCGTCGTCGAGGCGGACCTCGACTTCGTAGTAGCTGTCCTCGTCGCCCACCTCGGTCTCGGTGACGGTGCCGCCTCCCATGTGCTCGAGGGCGGCCGTGCTGGCCCGATCCAGGGCCTCACCCGTGATGGGCTGCTCGTTGTCGTCGCTGGCCGAGGCGATCGCGGTACCGGCGGTGGCGGCCGCCGCGACCCCGACGCCGATGATGGCGGTCATGACCTTCGTCTTGGTTCTCATGGGCTGCACGATACGCAGCAGCCGCTGACCGACATCTGACGCGATCGGGCCGATGGTCAGCTCAGGTTCAGCTGCAGGTGCCAAGCTGGATCGATGAAGATCCTCATCGTCGAGGACGATGACACCACGGCCGAGGCGCTGATGCGTGGCCTGTCGGCCGAGGGCTATGCCGTCGAGCGGGCCGCCAACGGCGAGGACGGGCTCTGGCTGGCCGCCGAGGCCGCCCCCGACCTGATCCTGCTCGACATCATGATGCCGGCCAAGAACGGCTTCCGGGTGTGTGCCGAGCTGCGGGAGGCGGGCGACTGGACGCCGATCCTGATGCTCACGGCCAAGGACGGGGAGTTCGACGAGACCGAGGCGCTCGACACCGGCGCCGACGACTACCTGGTGAAGCCCTTCTCGTTCCCGGTGCTGCTGGCCCACATCCGCGCCCTGTTGCGTCGGGCCACCAGCGATGCTCCCGTTCCCGTGTCGGTGGGCGACCTGCGCATCGAGCCCGGACCTCGCCGCGCCTGGCGGGGCGAGGTCGAGGTACCGCTCACCACCAGACAGTTCGACGTGCTCGAGTTCCTGGTGCGCCGGGCCTCGCAGGTGGTGTCGAAGGACGAGATCCTCAAGGGGGTGTGGCGCCACGACTTCGACGGTGACCCCAACATCGTCGAGGTCTACGTCCGGCGACTGCGCCGGGCCATCGACGAGCCCTTCGGCCGCCACAGCATCGAGACCGTCCGCGGCGCCGGCTACCGACTGGTGGACTCCGACCAGCCTGCGCGGTGAGCAGACTGCCCCGATCGATCCGGGCTCGGACCACGGTGCTGGCCGTCCTGGTCGTGGCCCTCGTGCTCGGCGTGACCGGGGTGGTGCTGGTTCGGTTGCACGAGCGCGAACTGATCGCCAACCTCGACCACTCGCTCG
>JAOUEE010000524.1 GCA_029858875.1 Acidimicrobiia bacterium | reverse complement strand
GACTCGGCCACCGACTACGTTGTGCTGCTGCGGGCCCGGCCGGCCGACGGTCCAGCCGCGCTGGTGTTCACCACCACGGGCTGCCTGGGTCAGATCGGCATGAACGAGTTGGGTGTATGCGTGGGCATCAACAACATGACGGCCGTCGACGGCGGCATCGGGGTGATGTGGCCCTCGGTGGTGCGCGAGGCGCTCCTGCGTGAGTCTGCGGCCGACGCCCGCGATGCCATCCTCCAGGCCGACCTGGCCGGTGGTCACAACTACCTGACCTTCGACGCCGCCGGCGACGGCTACAACATCGAGGCCATGCCCACCGTCCGCCCGGTCACTCCGCTGGGGGACGCCGCCCTGGTCCACACCAACCACACCACCAAACCCGAGACCGACGCCGTACAGGGCACCCGGGCCAACGCCCTCCAGGAGAGCTCTTACCAGCGCCTGGGTACGGCCGAGGCGGTGCTGGATCGGTCCGACATCGAGGTCGATGATCTGATGGCCCTCACCCGCGAGGGAGTCTGTCAGGTGGCGAAGGAGCCGTATCACATCGAGTCCTCGGGGGCCGCCATCATGCGCCCGAAGACCCGCGAGTTCTGGGCCTGCTGGGGCCTGCCCAGCGACAACGACTACCAGGCGCTGAGTCTGTGACCACCCCAACCGCCGTCGCCCTGGCGGGCATCACCAAGCGCTTCGACGACGTCACCGCGGTCGACGCCATCGACCTCGACATCGACGACGGCGAGTTCTTCGCCCTGTTGGGCCCGTCGGGCTGCGGCAAGACCACCACGCTGCGCATGATCGCCGGCCTGGATTTCCCCACCGAGGGCAGCCTGAAGATCTTCGGTGACGAGGTGGGCACCCTGCCGCCCAACAAGCGGCCGGTGAACACCGTGTTCCAGAGCTATGCCCTGTTCCCGCACATGACGGTGTCCGAGAACGTGGCCTTCGGCCTGAAGATGCAGAAGACGCCGAAGGGCGCAGTCGCCCAACTGGTGGGCGACGCCATCGGCCTCGTGCACCTCGACGGCATGGAGAAGCGCAAGCCCACCCAGCTCTCGGGCGGTCAGCAACAGCGGGTCGCCCTGGCCCGAGCCCTGGTCAACAGCCCGAAGGTGCTGCTGCTCGACGAACCGCTCGGCGCGCTCGACCTGAAGCTGCGCCAGGCCATGCAGTTGGAGCTGAAGGCCCTGCAGCGTGAGGTGGGCATCACGTTCGTGTTCGTGACCCACGACCAGGAAGAGGCGCTCACGATGAGCGACCGGATCGGCGTGATGCACGAGGGCCGGCTGCTCCAGGTGGGGTCGCCCGAGAACATCTACGAGCGCCCGGCCAACCGGTTCGTGGCCGACTTCATCGGGCAGACCAACCTGTTGGAGGGCACTGTCGAGGACGAGACCACCGTCTGTCTCACCAACGGCGTCCGCATCCCCGCCGCCAGCAGCTTCGCTCCGGGCACTGCCGTGGCGGTCAGCCTGCGACCCGAACGGGCCCAGCTCGACACGCTCGGCCAGGCGCCGGCCGGTCGCCCTTCGGTGAACGGCCGGCTGGAACAGGTCACCTACCTGGGCAATGCGTTGGTGCAGTCGGTGGCCCTCGACTGGATGCGGGTGGACGTCCGCACCGAGAACCAGCCGGGCACCGCCGGCCCATCGGTTGGCGACCAGGTCACCGTGTCGTGGGAGCCGGACGCGGTCGCCGTGGTGGGCGACTGACATGACCGTGACCGACCCCCTCCTCGGCGGTCGCATCGAGCAGGGCGAAGCGGCCACGCCACGGTTCGAGAAGGCGGCGGCGCGCGCCGATTCGCGTCGCGGCTTCCTGATCTCGCTTCCCGCCTTCGCCTACCTGACGTTGTTCTTCGCCATCCCGCTGGTGATCGTGGTGGTGTACTCCGTCGCCGACCGCAACCGGTTCGGTGGCACCGATCTGGCCAATTGGAACCTGGACTCGTACGCCAAGCTGGGCGAACCGATCGTGCGCGACATCCTGTTCCGGTCGCTGACGATGGCCGTGATCACCACGGTGGTGTGCCTGGTGGTGGCGTACCCCTTCGCCTACTACATGGCCACGCGGTCACCGCTTCTGCGCAACCTGATGCTCGTGTTCGTGATGATCCCGTTCTGGTCGAACTTCCTAGTGCGCAACTACGCCTG
>JAOUEE010000151.1 GCA_029858875.1 Acidimicrobiia bacterium | reverse complement strand
CCGGGTTCGCCGATACCCAGGGCATTCACGTGGGCGACACCGTCACCCTCGACCTGGCGCCGGGCCCCCGCAGCTATGCGGTGCAGGGCCTGCACCGCAGCCGGTCCCGCGACTTCTACATCCCGCGGCAGGTGCTGGCTGGCGACCTGGGCGCCGAAGGCCACGTCAATGCCTTCTGGTCCCAGCACGACGCGGCGCAGTTGGAGCGCACGATCGATCTGCCCGGCGT
Source organism: Acidimicrobiia bacterium (assembly GCA_029858875.1). Lineage (GTDB taxonomy): Bacteria > Actinomycetota > Acidimicrobiia > Acidimicrobiales > SHLQ01 > JAOUEE01. The sequence goes on along the minus strand of JAOUEE010000151.1, from coordinate 8,612 downwards.
GGTCCACATCGACAGCATCGAGGCGGCCGCGGCCGAGGACGCCGCGGCCCGGGAGATCATCGCCGACATCTTCAACGCCATCGGCGCCATCGTGGTGGGCGTGTCGGTGCTGGGCGTGAGCTCGGCCATGGCCGTCAACCTCTACGAGCGCCGCCACGAGCTGGCCGCCTTCCAGGCCATCGGCGGCACCAAGGGTCAGGTCCGGCGGCTGCTGGTCACCGAGCTGGTGCCGCTGGCCGTCGTGGCCTCGATCATCGGCGCCGTGGCCGGCTGGTACGGGGCGCAGGCCATCATCGCCAGCTTCGAGTCGGCCAACGCGGTGGAGATCGGCACCGTGTTCGCCACCGGCATGGTGCCGGTGGCGGCCGGAACGGCCATCGCCGCAGTGGTGCTGATCGGGGTGTCCGGCGCCCGCCGGGCCGCCAAGCGGCCGGTGGCCGTCACCCTGCGGGGGGCGGCGTGACCACCCACGTGCCCCCGATCGACGGCGACTGCGAGAATGGATCCATGAGCGACAGCCAGCCCGCACCCGACAACGGGTCGCCCGAGTCTCCCCGACAGCTGTCGTCGCTGGACTGGGACGAGGTCAAGGAGCTGGGCGCCTGGTGGTTCCACCCGCTCGTCGAGCGCGAGACGTGGGCCGCCGCCGGCTACCTGGCCGTCGGCCTGTTCGCCAGCATCGCCTGGTTCGTCGCCACGGTGGTGCTGTTGTCGGTCAGCCTGTCGCTGCTGGTCATCGGGGTCGGGCTGGTGCTGTGCTTCCTGGCCTTCGGCGTGATCGACGCCATGGCCGGGGTGGAGCGGGCCCGGGCCGAGTGGATCGACGTCGTCATCCAGCCCCGCCCGGTGCGCCAGGCCAGCACTGCCGTCGACTGGCTGTGGGTGCGTCTGGTCGACGCGGCCCGCTGGCGCCAGGTGGCCTACTTCCTGCTGGGCATCATCATGTGGCCGGTCGTGTTCGGCGCCGCCTACGGGCTGTTCTACCTGGGCTTCCAGGCGGTGTTCTCCATCTTCGAGGTCAACATCTTCACCTTCGTGCTCCAGGCCGCCCTGGCCGTTGGCATGTTGGGTTTCGCCCCCCGGGCCACGGTGTGGATCGCCCAGCGCACCGCCGAGGTGGTCGACTTCTTCCTCGGCGTGGACAAGGCCGAGCAACTCCAGGCCCGGGTCGAGACGGTCGAGACGCAGCGGGACGAGATCCTCGATGCGGTGGCCAGCGAGCGGCGCCGTATCGAACGCAACCTGCACGACGGGGTGCAACAGCAGCTGGTGGCACTGGGCATCGACCTGGGCATGGCCGCCCAGAAGATGGAGGACGACCCCGAGGCGGCCAAGCAGTTGGTGGACGATGCCCGCGACAAGACCCGGGCGTCGATCGGTGAGCTACGGGTGATCGGCCGGGGCCTGCACCCGGCCATCCTCGAGGACCGGGGCCTCGACGCCGCCCTGTCCGCGGTGGTGTCCAACGCCAAGGTGCCCATCACCGTCGACGTGCAGCCCGGGTTGCACCTGCCCACCGACACCCAGGAGACGGCCTACTTCGTGGCCTCCGAAGCGGTGAGCAACATCATGAAGCACAGCGACGCCCGGGTGGCCAGCATCAAGATCTACGACCGCAGCGGGGTGCTGCACATGAGCGTGCACGACGACGGCAAGGGCGGCGCCAACCTCACGGCCGGTTCGGGCCTGGCCGGCATGGCCGCCCGGGTGCGCGGTGTCGATGGCCGCTTCGACCTGTACTCGCCCGACGGTGGCCCCACCACCCTCACGATCGAGCTCCCCCATGAGTGACGAGCTCTCCGTCGTGATCGCCGAGGACAGTGTCCTCTTGCGCGACGGCATCGTCCGCCTGCTCGAAGACGCCGGCATCGCCGTGCTGGCCGCAGTCGGCGGCGCCGACGAGCTGATGGACGCCATGGCCGAACACCAGCCCGACCTGGTGGTGGCCGACGTGCGCATGCCGCCGACCCACACCGACGAGGGGGTACGGGCCGCGCTGCGGATCCGCGAGGAGTATCCCGGTGTGGCCGTGTTGGTGTTGAGCCAGTACGTCGAGGAGCGCTACGCCGCCGACCTGCTGGCCGGTGACAGCGGGGGAGTCGGCTACCTGCTGAAGGACCGGGTGGTCGACGTCGAGGACTTCGTCGCCTCCCTGCGCCGCATCGCCGCCGGCGGCAGCGAGGTCGACGGCGAGGTCGTGCGCCAGATCCTGGGGCGGTCGCGACGGAGCGCCGAGCTCGACCGTTTGACGCCGCGCGAGCGGGAGGTGCTGGAGGCCATGGCCGAGGGCCTCTCCAACGCCGGCATCGCCGAGAAGCTGGTCATCAGCGGCGGCGCCGTCGAGAAGCACATCTCCAACGTGTTCCAGAAGCTCGACCTCGAGCCCGGCGAAGGTGCGCACCGGCGGGTTCTGGCGGTGCTGGCGTACCTGGGGGACGGCTCGTCGGGCGCATGACCCGAAGGTCGCAGGTTCAATCGCACCACCTGCCGCCGAGGTTGCTGGATTCGACCCGGGTGGCCAGGCAGGAGCGAGATGCTGAGCCCATCGTCGGCGAGAAGTACCGCATGGTCGAGGTCAGTGCTGCGTCGTGGCCCAGCGGCGAGCTTCTCTCGCGCACATCACCGGTCTGTGACGAGCGTCTGAAGTGGTTCCGATCAGTCCGTCCCCAGTCGGTTGAGGAACCCGAGTGGGTCGTAGATCAGCGGCCGAGCCTTGCCGGGCGACGTCACCTCGATCTTCACAGGTGGATCGACGATATGGGGAAGGTTGCGGTTGAACCGCACCACCATCCAGCGTCGCACACGCGCGGGAGATGTGCCGAAGATCGCCGAGGGCCGCGCGAGCCGAGCGCGTCGGAGGTGTCGCCTCCGCTATCCCTTGCGTCGTGTCACCCACGAGCCGGGCTCGATCGTCTGTGAGGACAGAGGCCACGCGCCGGATCGGCCGGCCGTGCCCTCCGAGGAGACCGTCATGAACCGATCACCCCTACACACCAGCCGGATGAGGCGGTGGCCGCTGCTGTGGGCCGCCGTCGCGTTGATCGTCGCGTTCAGCGCAGGTCCAGTGACCGCCAGTGGCCGCAGTCATGATCGCGGCGTCGAAACCACGCGAGGAACCTTCGTCACTCTTCCGGGAGGCACGGACCTCGACTTCGTGATCGAGGGCAGGGTCATGATGACGCGACTGCCGCATCACACGCTGGTGCACGTGCGGGTTCGTGGCCTTGACCCCAAGACGACCTACCCGGCCCACGTGCACAACGCGCCATGCTCGGCCGACCCTCCCGGTGGATCCCACTACCAGCACAAGGCGGGGGAGGGACCCCGGTTCGTCAACGCCGTCAACGAGATCTGGCCTGAGCTGACCACCAACGGAGCCGGCCGCAGCCACGGCCACGCCGCCCACGGCTACCGGGCCCGCCCCGACGCCATGTCCGTTGTCATCCACTACCCGCCCGACACCTCGATCCGGCTCGCGTGTGCGGACCTGACCTGATCGACTGACCCAGACCGGCCTTTGTCGTGGCCGCGTCGTTCCGTGCACAGCATGGGCCGACGCGGCCACGAGGCCCGGGCACCGCGGCAGCGCATGGTCTGGCCCGCCTGGACCAGAACTGACCGGCCGCCGACGTCGGCCCCCGTCGCTCAGTCCGTGACTCGGAGGGCTTCGGCTGGTTTGATCTTGGAGGCCCGGCGGGCGGGCAGGATGGCGGCGATGGCGGAGGCGACGAGGGCGATGGCGACGATGAGGGCCACTTCGTTCCAGGGCACGCCCCAGTCGAGTCCTTCCACGAAGCCCGAGTTGCTGAGCACCAGTCCGTAGGTGCCGATCAGTCCGACCAGCACGCCGATGGCCACGCCTTCGATGGTGACGAACGCGGCTTCGATGAGGAAGGCCCGGCTGACGTCGCGGGGTTGGAACCCGATCGAGCGCAGCACGCCGATCACCCGGCGCCGCTCGCGTACGGCCCGCACCATGATCACGCCGATGCCGGCGATCCCCACGATCAGGCCCACCCCGACGAACTGCTGCATCAGGGCGAAGAACCCCGACTGCTGCGCCAGGGCGCTGTCGATGGTGTCCGAGATCGCTTCGGCGTCGGCCCCGTTCTCCAGGAAGGTGGTGCGGATGGTGCCGGCCAGCGCGGTGTCGTCGCCCAGGGGCTCCACGAAGAACCGTGACGGCACCCCACGTCCGTCGGTCAGATCGACCAGCCCGGGTGTGCCGTAGAACACGCCGTTGAACAAGAAGTCGGCCTCGGCCCACGCCGCCACCGTCACGATCCGCATGTTGCCGGTGAGTGGATCACGCATGGTGAGCGACTCGCCCGGCTTGGGGGTTCCCGTCGGGGGACCGCCGGCCGACGAGAGGAAGAACTCGTCGACGATGATCATCTGGGGATCGTCGGCCACTGCGGCCCAGGCCTCGGCCTCGGTGTCGAAGCTGCCCCGGTCCTGCAAGACCGGTGGGGCGGCCACCAGCTCGGGGCCGAACCCGGTCACCGGCCAGGTCTGGGGATCGGCGTCGCCCACCTCGAAGTCGGCGAAGCCGTACACCAGCGGTGCCACTGCCCCGGCCTCGGGCAGCGACTGGAGCTGCTCCACCGTCAGCGGGTTGGTGGGATTCGACGTCACGACCACCCCGAACCCACCGGCCAGGTCGGCGGAGATGTCGTCGACCTGGTTGCGGAACATGAACGAGATGATCGACAGGTACACCAGGGTCAGGATCACGATGGCGAACATGCCCAGCGTCATGGCGGTGCGGAAGCTGCGGGCGATCGGATAGGCCAACCCCAGCCGTACCGACAGGGCGCCGCCGCTGCGCCGGGCCACCCACCGGCCCACCTCGCCCTGGTAGGCGGTGATCAACGCCACCGCGGCGGCGGCCATGGCCAGGCCCTGCACCAGGAACACCGGCACCTCGATCTCGATGTCGAGGGCGCCCAACACCGGGATGAAGGCGGTGCCCCAGACCAGTTCGGCCACGGCGACGATGGTGATGGCGGCCCGGGTACCCAGCAAGGGCGCCAGCAATGGCCCCAGCCCCACGATGGCGATCATGGGGCCGATGGCCACGCCGTAGCCTTCGGTGTTGATGCCGGCGATCACCGCCCACGCCACCCCGACGATCACCCCCAACAGGCCCAGCCACCGGTAGCGGCGGCGCACGTAGCGCACTGTCACCGTGGGCAGGTCGCGGATGGCGGCGATCACGTTCATGCGGCTCACCCTGGCGCTGGTGGCCATGATCGTCAGCAGCGATGACCAGGCCGATGGCGAAGCCCGTCGCCACCGTGCTCCAGTCGAACGAGAAGGTCAGCTTCAGCGAGTTCTGGTCGGTGTTGGTGGTGAGGATCTGCGACGCCCGCCACGCGATCACCCAGCCCAGGCCGATCCCGATCAACGACCCGATCACCCCGGCCACCAACGAGTACAGCCAACCCTCGGTGGTGAACGCCCCCACCAGTGGCAGCCGGCGCAGCCCCAACGCCCGCAGCATCCCCAGCTCGCCCCGCCGGTCCTCGGCCAGCATCACGAAGATGTTCACCAGCAACAACACCCCGGCGGCCACGGCGAACATGCCCATGGTGAAGTACAGCTGGGTCAGGCCCTCGGCCGCCGCCTCGGCGTCGTCCAGCAGGTCCCGCTTCACGGGCCGGGCCACGTTCTCGGTACCGGCGTCCACGGCGTTGATCGCTTCGAGCGCCTCGTCGGTGCGGGGCACGCCGGACTCCACCCCGCCCACGTTGGAGAACGCCACGTGGGCCGACGGCGGTTCGGCCGCGGCGGTCGATGCATCGGGTACGCCGTTCACCAGGTCGGCCAGGGTGCCCGGGGCCACCAGCACGTTGTAGGACTGCTGGCGTCCGTCGATGGGCCAGAAGCCGGCCAGACCGGTGCGGTCGACGATGCTGTCCACCTCCAGGCTCAGCAGTTGCCCGTAGGCGAACGTGACGAGTTGCTCGCCCACGCCCACCTGGGCCCGCTCGGCCAGGTCGGCGGTGATCACCGCGTGGCCCGGCGCCGGCGTGGGGCCATCGATGCCGGTGATGGCCGGGTCGTCACCGAAGGCGGCCGCCTCCGCGAAATCAAGCTCCACCAGCTGGGCCCGCGGCTGGGTGGCGCCCCCTTGCACGGCGGCCGGGATGGTGGCCAGCGCCAACACACCGTCCACCGAGGGGTCGGTGAATCCGTCGAAGCGGGTGGCCACCTCCTCGCCCTGTTCCAGGCCGCTGACGGTGATGATCTCGTCGATCGGGCCCAGCTGGTCGTAGGCCGAGGCCCGGATCGATCGGTCGATGGTGTCGCCCACGATCAGCGACCCGGTGATGATCGACGTGCCCAGCATGCAGCCCAGCACCACCAGCAGGGCCTCGACCGGGCGACGCACCGGATAGCGCAGCGCCAGCCGCCGCGGCACCGGACGCAGGGCCAGCACCACCAGTGCCGGCAGCGACACCACCAGCACCAGGACGACGGCGGTCATGATCAGTCCGGCACGCGGTCGACGGTGACGTCGCTGGTGATCTGACCGTCGACCATGCGCACCAGGCGCCGGGCACTGGCGCCGATGTCGGGGTCGTGGGTGACCACGATCATGGTCAGCCCGTCTTCGTTCAGCTCACGGAGCAGATCCATCACCTGGCCGGCCGACTCGGTGTCCAACGCCCCGGTGGGCTCGTCGGCCCACACCAGCCGGGGCCGCCCGGCCAGGGCTCGGGCGATGGTCACCCGCTGCTGCTCGCCGCCCGACAGCTCGGGCGGCCGATGTCCGGTGCGGTGGCCCAGGCCCACCCGCTCCAGCGTCTCGTTGGCGCGGGTGCGGGCTTCGGCGGCGCCGGTGCCGGCCAGCAGCAGGGGCAGTTCCACGTTCTCGGCCGCGCTGAACACCGGGATCAGGTTGAAGGCCTGGAAGATGAAACCCATCGACTGGGCCCGATCGCGGGTGCGGTCGGCGTCGCTCATCTCGTGCACGTTGCGGCCGTCGAGGCACACGGAACCGCCGTCGATGTCGTCCAGGCCCGACATGCAGTTCAACAGCGTGGTCTTGCCGCTGCCCGACGGTCCCATCACCGCCACCAACTCGCCCTCGTCGACATGCAGGTCCACGCCTCGCAGGGCCAACACCTCACCGGCGCCGGTCCGGTAGACCTTTTCCACGCTTTCAGCCGCCAGCAGCGGCGATCCGTCCATGGCGGCCACGCTAAGGACCGGCCATGGCCGGCGATAGGGACCTTCGGCCCGGCCGGTGTTCGCCCGTCGGGTCGGTGCCGATACGGTGCCCTGGTCCGGCGGCAGCAACCAGTGAAGGTGTTCGATGGAAGGTCTCGTCCATCCCGATTTCGGCCTGGTGACCGAGAAGCTCGACAAGGTCATGCGCGGCCGCCGGGCCTTCGGGGGCGCGGCCGTCGCCGTGTACCACCGGGGCGAGCTGGTGGTCGATGCCTGGACCGGCGAGCGCGACGCCACCGGCACGCCGTGGCAGCGCGACACCATGGCCATGAGCTTCTCCACGACCAAGGGAGTGGTGGCCACGGTGGTGCACCGCCTGGTCGATCGCGGTGAGCTGTCCTATGACGAACCGGTCGCCACCTACTGGCCCGAGTTCGCGGCGGCCGGCAAGGAGCACATCACGCTGCGCCACCTGCTGACCCACCAGGCGGGGATGCACGACGTGCGAAGCCTGGTTCCCGGTGCCGAGACGCTGCTCGACTGGGACGACATGGTGCAGCGCCTCGCCGCGGCGACACCCCGTTGGCAGCCCGGCACTCGCCCCGGCTACCACGGCCTGACGTATGGCTGGCTGGTCGGCGAGGTCATCCGCCGCGTCACCGGGTTGAGCGTGAACGACGCCGTCCAGCGCGAGATCGCCCAGCCCCTGGGCACCGATGGGCTGTTCATCGGCTCGCCTCCGGAGCAACGCGTCCGCACCGCCGATCTGCTGCTCGAGGAGAAGGACGCGGCCCGGATGGAAGGCCTCTTCGGTCGCCTCGAGCGGTTCGATCGCTTCCAGCCGCTGCTCGACGCACTGGTGGTGGACGACTTCCTGGACATCGCCCTCACCGACCGCATCCTCGACGCCGAGGTCCCGGCTGCGAACGGGGTGTTCACGGCGCGCTCGCTGGCCCACATGTACGCCGCGCTGGCCACCCCCCAGTACTTCGACCACCCGCCGCTGGTGTCGCCCGAGACGATGGCGCAAGCCACCACGATTCAGACCAGCGAGCGCGATGCCGTGGTGGGATTCAAGCTGCGCTGGCGCCTCGGCTACCACCTGGCCGGCACGACCTCGGGCATCGTGCCCACCGGGTTCGGTCATTTCGGCTTCGGCGGATCGGGCGCCTGGGCTGACCCCCAGTCCGAGCTGGCCGTCGCCATGGTGCTCAACCGCGTCACCGGTACCCCCTTCGGCGACACCCGATTCATGCGGGTCGGCGGCGCCGCGGTCCGCGCCGCCAAACGACGCGGCCGCTGAGCAGCCTCACCCAGCGGTGGTCTTCGCGCCCGGCTCCGAAGCTGGGCGACGCCACCCTTGTTGGTCGCATCCCCGTGGCACGCGGCGGCGTACCCACCCATGAAGCGATCCGAGGCAGCAGTGGCGCAGCACC
>JAOUEE010000523.1 GCA_029858875.1 Acidimicrobiia bacterium | reverse complement strand
GTTGTCGCTCATGTGACTGGGCCAGTTCTCCGCGCTGTTCCCGACGAGGACCACGGTGTCGACCCCGGACGACTCGAAGCGCTCACCGATCAGCTGCACACCCTCGCGTACCGCGTTGGTGTCCGAGGGTGGCGCATCCAGGATGCCGGTCTCGACGACGTCGATGCCGAGCTCGTCGAGCGTGGGGAGCACGACATCGTCGACCGAGTCCTTGTCGGCCGATGCGGCGAACACGGCCACGGTGCCCTCCAACTCGCCCCCTTCGGCGAACGTCCGGGTGACATCCTCGGGGCGCTGCCAGTCTGGCGACCAGGTGATCCACGGCGCCTGTGCCCGTTCGACCCGGTCCGGTGTCATCTCCCCGCCGACGACCGGGACGCCTTGGAGCTCGAGGGGACACAGCACGGCATCGTTGAGGAAGAAGCCGGTGAGCAGGTCGGCCCCCTCGTCCTCGGTGAGCTTGAGGCAGGCGGCTTCGGCTCCCTCGGCGCCGGTGGGGTCGACGCCGGCCAGGACCAACTCGATCGACCGGCCGTTGATGCCACCGGACTCGTTGATGTCGGCCACCAGGGCCTCGTAGACGGCGGCATGATCCCCCAGGTCGAAGTTGAGGCCCACCGCGCTCAGGGCCTCGGTGTCGACGTACGTCACGCCGAGCGTGATCGGTTCGGTGTCGACGGGGGCGCCGGACGTCGTCGGGCCGGCACCGTCGGTGGTCGTCGGGCCGGCACGGTCGACCGTGGTCGTGGAGCCGGCGCCGTCGGCGGTGGTCGTGGTGGTGGCGGCACCGTCGTCGCTCGACGAACAGCCGACCAGCACCAACGCGACCGCGACGGTCAGCAGAGCGAGCGGGTGGCGGAACCGACCGGTCGCTCGTGGTCGCGGGCGACCGTTCTCCCGGCGACAGGTGCGAAGACAGGCTGAGATCACGGCATTGCTCACGAGCGGATCGACTCCTTGCTCAAACTTCCCCGTTGAGATCGCCTCGAGTCGCTGGGACTGAAAACGAAGCTCTCATGAGAGTATAGTACAGTTCTCGGATCGGACGGTCGCAAGAAGCGGAGGCCTGTCATCGCACTCTCGATCCACCCGATCAGCGGATCGCTCGGCGCCGAGGTCCGAGGGGTCGACCTCGGCCGGCCCGTCAGCGATGCCGACCATGCCTCGCTCGTGGAGGCCTGGCTGGAGCACCTGGTGCTGTTCTTTCGCGACCAGCCCCTCGACGTCGACACGTTCCGGTCCTTCGCCGAGCTGTTCGGCCGGCCCGTCGAGTACCCGTTCGTGCCCGGGCTCGCCGGCCACCCCGACGTCATCGAGATCGCCAAGTACCCGGGGGAGACGGTCAACTTCGGCGGTATCTGGCACTCCGACACGACGTACCTGGAGCGACCGCCCAAGGCGACGACCCTGATCGCCCGCGAGATCCCGCCCGTGGGCGGCGACACGCTCTTCGCCAACCAGTACGCCGCCTTCGAGGCCCTGTCCGCGGGGATGCAGCAGCTCCTGCTGCCGCTGCGTGCCGTCAACACGTCGAGTCAGGCCGACGTGTCACACACCCGCGAGGACCGCCGCCTGGACGCGGCCGAGGAGGGCTACGACGCCCCGTGCGAGACGTACGAGGCCACCCATCCGGTCGTGCGGACCCACCCGGAGACGGGCCGTCCGAGCCTGTTCGTCAACGTTGCCCACACGGCGCGCTTCGAGGGCATGACCGAAGCGGAGAGCCGGCCGCTGCTGGCGTACCTGTTCGCCCACCAGGTTCGCCCGGAGTTCACGTGTCGGTTCCGGTGGCAAGTGGGCAGCATCGCCCTGTGGGACAACCGCTGCGTGCAGCACAACCCGGTGAACGACTACCACGGCCACCAGCGGGTCATGCACCGCATCACCCTGTCCGGCGACCGACCTCGCTGAGTGTCCGACCGATCAGGAGACGACATGGCTCCAACCCACCACTGGCGCAGCATCCCTGCCGAGGTGTTCGCTCGATGCGATCGCTTCGGCCCCAACGAGGCCGTTGTCGACGGCGATACCCGGTGGACCTTCACCGAGCTGGCCGATCGTGCCCGCCGGGCCGCCGCAGCCATGATCGCCAACGGCGTCGAGCCGGGGGACCGGGTGGCGATCTGGGCCCCCAACAGCGGCGAGTGGGTCG
>JAOUEE010000522.1 GCA_029858875.1 Acidimicrobiia bacterium | reverse complement strand
GGATGGTGGTGCCGGTGCGCGGTTGGCCCACGATGACGATGGGAGCGGAGATCTCCTCGGTGGCGACCTCCGGGTGATCGCGTCGCCAGGCCAACAAGCCGGCCCGGGTGACGAGGTGACCGACGATCGTGGTGGCCGCCACCTCGACACCGATCTCACTCAGCCGGCCCTCGTCCTCCAGTGCGCCGAGCAACCGGTCGAGACCCTCTTCCCAGTGGGCAGGACCAAGGTCGTCATGACCCGAGATTCGGATCGCTTCCTCGACGAGGCGATCCCGTCCCAGTCGTTGGCTCGCCATCGTGTCGTCCTCCCGAACGTTTCTCGCGCCGTCGGATGCTGCTCGGCACCCGGCGACCATCGGCTGCCGTGGACCACCCGGAGGCAGCTCGCGATCATCGCTTCCGGAAGTTGGGGGTGCGCTTCTCGGCGAAGGCCTTGGGGCCCTCCTTGGCGTCCTCGCTGTTGAACACGGCCTGGCCGTACTCGGACTCCATCTCGAACGCCTCGGCCTCGGTCATGCCCGGGCTGGCGTGCAGGGTGCGGGTGACGGCCTCGACGGCCAGCGGGCCGTTGGCGGCCACGATGTCGGCCACCTCCCGGGCATGAGCCAGTGCCTCGCCGTCGGGCACCACGCGGCTGACGAGGCCGAGGGTCTTCGCCTCGGCGGCCGTGATGTGCTTGCCGGTCAACAAGATGTCGGCCGCCTCGGCGTACGGGATCTGGCGAGCCAGACGCACCGCTGACCCGCCCATCGGGTACAGCGACCACTTCACCTCGGACACGCCGAAGGTGGCCGACTCGGCAGCCACCCGGATGTCGGTGCCCTGGAGGATCTCCGTGCCGCCGGCGATGGCCACTCCCTCGACGGCGGCGATCACCGGCACGGTCGGGCGGTAGGTCTTGAGGAGGCCGTCGTAGATGAATCCCGCACCCTCCTCGGCCATACGCCCCTCGACGTCGTAGTCGTCGGTGACGTCCTCGTCACCGGCCATTGCCCGGAGATCCATGCCCGACGAGAAGTTGCCCTCGGACCCGGTCAGGATGCACACGCGGATGTCGTCGTTGTCACTGGCTTCCCGCCAGGCGTCGGCCATGCGCCCGAACATCTTCAGGGTCATGGCGTTCTTGCGCTTGGGTCGATTCAGCGTGACGGTCATCACATGACCGTCGACCTCGACGATGGCATCCATCGGATCTCCTCTGCGGCAGATGGTCGACTGTTTGTATCCGCTCGACCGGCGGTCGAACAAGACGACGCCGACCAGGTCAGCGGTCGGCCAGCGCGGCCCGGGCCGGATCGAGGTCGTCGCGGTTGGTGACCCCGACCCACTGGTCGGGCGATTCCAGTACCCGCACGTCGAGCCGCCCGGCGGCCCGGAGCTCGTCGACCACCGAGGGCAGCAGGAACTCGCTCTTGGGCTCGGTGCGATGTGCGGCCAGCCACGGCTCCCACTCCGCTTCGATGTACTCGAGCACCGACAGCGGGAAGCCCCACATGTTCATCGACACCATGGTGTCATCGGCGTGCTCGCCCGGTGGGTCCTCGCTGCGGATGGTGCCGTCGGCGGCCCGCTCGATGCCATGCGTCTCGACCAGCTCGTGCAGGTGTCCGTCGACCACCCGGCACACCCCGCGCGACACCGAGCCCACCTGCGGCAGCGTGTTGGCCAGCCGGAAGGCCACCACGGCGGCATCGTCGGGATGGGCGGCGAGCGAGTCGACCGCGAGCCGGTAACCGGCCGTGCCGTAGTAGTCGTCGGCGTTGACCACGATGAAGGGCTCTTCGATGGCGTCGGCCGCCGAGAGGATGGCATGAGCAGTCCCCCACGGCTTCTCTCGGGCCGGTCCCGAGCGGTCCTGGCACACCAATGTGAGCGGGGCGTCCTGGTTGAACCGGCGGAGGTGACGCTCGACATCGGCCTCGATCTCGGTCCGGACGATCACCACGATGTCGCCCACGCCTGCCGCCTGCGCGTCACGAATGGCGAAGTCGAGGAAGGCCTCACCACGCGGGCCGACCTCGACCAGCTGCTTGGTCCCACCGAAGCGCGATCCGAGGCCGGCGGCCATGACCACGAGCGTGGGGCTCATCGGGTGTCTCCGTCGGCCTCGTCGTGGCCGGATCGCTCGCCGGCCAGGAAGGCGTCCCGGGCCC
>JAOUEE010000150.1 GCA_029858875.1 Acidimicrobiia bacterium | reverse complement strand
TCTAACATCCGCCACTCTCAGCGGCAATTGACCCGGCCATTCACCGTCCTGGTGGTGGGGTCAGGGGTCACAGTTGTAGACGGTGTCGATGGCGGGGGGGTCGGTGGTGCAGGTGTCGGCGCCGGGTCCGCCGTTGACGGTGTCGGCGATGCCGTCGTTGGCGGTGATGGTGTCAGTGCCCGCGAACCCGATGATCAGATCGGTGCCCAGACCCCCGTCGAGGGTGTCGTTGCCGCCCTGGGCGTTGTTGCCGTCCCCGTAGATGGTGTCGCTGTTGACGCCACCGGTGATGTTGTCGTTGCCCGGGCCACCGTTGATCACGTTGGTGCCCGACGGGTCGGTGATGATGTCGTTCTGCTCGTTGCCCCACAGATTGTCATTACCGGCCCCGCCGTCGACGGTATCGACACCGATCTGGCCGAACACGAAGTCGTTCCCGGCGTCACCGTCGAGCTGAGGATCATCCCCCGCCGACCCGTAGATCGTGTCGTTGTCCGCCCCACCACTGATCGTGTCGCTCCCAGAGCCACCATTGATCGTGTCGTCGCCGGCCCCACCGTTGATGGTGTCGAGACCATCGACCCCGATCACGAAATCAGCGCCCGGACCGGCGTTGATCGTGTCGTTGCCGCCCTGGCCGTAGATCTGATCATCCTGATCCCCACCATCGAGCACATCATTGCCGGGGCCACCGTTGATCACATCCGCACCCGCGCCACCATCGATGGTGTCGTTGTTGGCGAACCCCAACAACTGGTCTTGGCCGAGACCACCACCGATAATGTCATCACCGTCCTGACCGAACACGATGTCATCACCCGACCCCGCGTCCACCCAATCCGCCCCCGGACCCGCATTCACCGTATCGGCACCACCCTGGGCACAGATCGTGTCATCACCACCCAACGCCACGATCACATCCGCCCCCGGCGTCCCCAAAATCACATCGTCGGATGGGCCGGGCGCATGAGCGAGCTTCAGATTGACCGTCACCAGCTCGCCGTTGCAGAACCCGTCGACGACCACCGGGTTGGACGGCAACGAGGGCACGCTTCCGCCGAAGCTGTTGTCGGCGGTGACCGAGAATGTGTAGGCCTGCAATGGGTCGAGCTGCGGCACCGAACACGACAACCCGCCGCCGGTCGCACAGGTTGCACCGCCGGGGCTGGCGGTCACGAGGTAGCCGGTGGGCGATCCGATCGTCGGTGCCGTCCAGGAGACCGTGGCCTGTCGATCCCCGGCCACCGCCACCACGTTCGTCGGAGCATCGTGTTCGAGAGCGCCGCCGGCTCGAGGACGCAACTGGGTGAGGTCGAGATCTGCCGCGCCGTACTTCACCACCCGATACTCGCGCTGGGTGTCGAGGATGAGCGCCAGTTCACGGTTGCCGGCGCTGTCGACCTCTTCGAAGAAGGGTGACAACCCTCCCCAGGTGATCACGGAGTTGCCGTCGGGCTGGACCCGGTGGGCGCCGATGAACGGGCTGTCGAGGCCCTCCCCCCTCAGCTTCTCCCACACCAACGTCGCCGTACCAGTGGCGACGTCGACATCGAAGACCACCGCTCTGGCCTGTGATCGACCGGACTGGTTGTCGTAGACGCTGATCGTGTCGTCGTCCAGGACCCTGGCGTCGTGTTGTCGCCACGTTCCGTCGAAGGGATCGCCGATGGTGGTGAGACGGGCCGGGCTCTCGGTGCCGCCGAGCTTCCACTCGACGGCACCCGTCGCCCGGTCGATCCGATAGACACCGGCCGAGCGGGCCGACACCAACAGGTCACCGTCGGCGAACTCGTCCACGGAGTTCAGGTGCACCAGATCGGCGACGTTGAACGTTCCCGGCCCGAGGGCACGGTCGGACACCGGGATGTGCTCCTGGCTGCGCCATTCCCACACCAGCGCACCGGTCGCCGGATCGATCTCCTGCAGGTACCCGTCGATGGCGGTCTCGCAGTTGGTCAGGCCGAGCGCTGTCAGGTCGACGCACGGACGCGTCGGGTAGGCCATCAACATGATGTTGCCGTTGGCCAGTTCGAGGTAGTCGTGATTGTCGGTGGCCTGTCCGACCGTGCGTCGATGGCCGAGCAGCGCGCCATCGAGGGTGCGGATCTCGTAGCTGCGATCGGCCGACGGACCGCTGAACTCCATCCAGGCGAGCGTGCCGTCGGCCAGCAGCTTCTGATCGATGACCCGGATCCGGGCCCGCTTGTACCAGACGGGCACGCCGTTGGTGTCGAGGATGGCGACGAAGGGGCTCTGCGGTGGCGCTCCAGGCTGGGCCAGGCCGAACGAGACGAAGTAGAAGCCGTCCCCCGGGGTGCCCGGCCGATCGATGGCGTAGGTCGGGTAGTCGTCGGGCAGGCACCGGTACCAGTACTCATCGGTGCTCGCTCCAACGGTCACGGCGACGACCGCGGCGTCATCGGCGACCATCGCCAGAGAGACCGTGGCGCCGGACGACGCCGGGTTGCCATCGATCGTGATGCCGGTCGCCGCGGGCGCTTGAACGGTGACATCGATGGCGTTGGTGCCGACGCCACATCTGATCCCGTAGTCGTGCGTGTCCTCGTCGAAGGCCGGAAAGACCACGGCCGGCCCGACATCGATATCGCTGACCACACCGTCGAGCGCGACCCCTTCACCGGCCGAGGCCGCGATCGCGCCCGCAACCACGAGCACGAAGATCGACCACCGCTTCCAGCCCGTGTGGCCCGCCTCCGTCATGATCCCTCCCGTGCCTGCGACGCCGAGAGTACCAATGCCGCCTCGGCGACACCCGGCGAGCGACCCGGCTGACGGGAGCGACCACGCCTTCGCCGACGTTCGATCGGCACGTCCGACGGGCGCGTGTCCTCAGATGCCGACCTGTCGGGCCTCGTCCGGTGGTGCACGAGCGGTCCCCAGCGCACGAACTCTACGACCGGGCGCGTGTCTCCCGACTCACCGATCCGGTCGCGACCCCCGCCGGCGCTCGCCGCCACGACGCAAACACCACTTCGTCGCCAACGCTCCCCGATGCCTTCGACAGCGGTGGCGAAGCGCCCCGTCGCGGCGAATGGCGAACCCGGTCGTCACGCCTGGTTTCCACCTCGGCTCGGCCCATGGGGTGCCGGCCCTCCGTCGGAGGTTGTCGCATGATCGCTCGGCCAGTTGGGCTGCATGAGGTGCCACTGCTCGGGGGCGGCGCGGATGAGGGTTTCAAGCTCGACGGCCAGGGCCTGCGTGACGCGGGTGACGTCGGCCCGCAGCTTCCCCTCGCGCTCGGCGGGAACCGGGGCTCGACACACCCCATGGGTCCCGCGGGGGCGCTGATACACGGCCGTGGGAATCAGCGGCGCGCCGGTGCGGAGGGCCAGAGTGGCCGGACCGGCCGGCAGCATCGTGGTCTCGCCGAAGAACTCCACCTCCACCCCCGCCCCTTCGCCCACCAGGCGGTCCGACAACAGGCAGATCACGTGCCGGTCACGGATCGCACGGAGCAGCCTGCCCCCCACCGAGGGGTCGCCGACAGGTATCACGTGCATGCCCAACTCCTCGCGGAAGGCCACGAACCAGTCGAAGAGCTCGGGCGGTTCGAGCGCCTCGACCACCGCCGTCACCTCCAGGTCCTGCACCGCGGTGAGCCAGAACCCGGCCCATTCCCAGCTGCCCAGGTGGGGCATCACGAGTATGGGCCCGATGCCGTCGTCGATGGCCCGAGTGACGTTGTCGAAGCCCTCGTGCGTGAAGCCGAGGTCGATGGCGCGGCGCGACATCGACGGCAGCCGGAACGACTCGGCGTAGTAGCGGGCGTAGCTGGCGAAGGTCTTCCCCACCATCGCGTCCAGCCGGGCCGGAGTCAGGTCCGGGCCGTGGATACGTCGGAGGTTGCGCTCCACTTGCTGGCGACGGTCGGTGTCGCGCCGGGCCAGCGCTCGTGCGGTGCGCTCGGCCACGGCGTTTGCCACCGGCGCCGGCACCAGCCGACTGAGGACGGCTCCGGTTCGGTACGCGACGACGGTGCGATCGACCACAGGCAGGGCTCGGCGCCCGATGTCAGCGATCGGCGCGACGATCCAGCCAGCGACTCCGCAACTCGGCCCGGCGGGCCCGTCGTTCGGCCAGCCGATCGGCCCGCTCGTTGCGTCGATTCGCCACCTTCTCGTTCGGGGCAGGAGTCACCGCAGTGGCCTGACGCCACACCTTGACGAATCGCTGTATGGCGGTGATCACGGTGAGCACGAGCATCACCCACAGGACGCCGATGAGCAGCTCGGGGAACAGCAAACCGAATCCGAGGACGAGGAACCGTTCGGCCCGTTCCATGATGCCGCCCTTGGCATCGAACCCCAGCGATTCGGCCTTGGCCCGCTGATACGAGATGAGCATGGCGACGGCCATGATGGCCACCGGCAGCATCATGATGTGTCCCGGTTCGGTCGAGGCGAGGTACCAGGCCACGCCACCGAACAGCAGGGCGTCGGTGAAGCGATCCGACACCGAGTCGAGGTAGGCGCCCCGCACCGAGGTCGTTCCCGAAGCCTTGGCCACGGCGCCGTCGAGCGCGTCGGGCACGCCCGTGAGGGCCACGAACAACAGGCCGAGGCGGGTGTGACCGCTTCCGATGGCGACCGTGGCGACGGTGGCCATCAACACCCCGACCAGCGTGACCATGTCAGCGCTGATGCCCGTGCGTCGCAGGCTCTCGCCGATGGGCTCGAGGCCCCGGTCAACTGCGGTCCGCCAGTTCCCGTCGAACATGTCGTCTCCTCACGCGGGCCGTGAACGGCTCCCGAAACGTGTCCCCAACCGTAGCAAGCACCACGACTGAAGGGGCACAGGGGCAACCGGCACCGGGTCTGGGCCCACGACCGATGGAGGCGGCGGCGGGTTCCTAGACTGGGCTGATGAGTGAACCCTTCGATTCGCTGAATCCTCCACAGGCAGCCGTGACCCTGCGGTCCCTACCCCGGCGGGTCCGGGCCGCGTTGGCCGTGCTCGAGCGCGAGGAGGTGCCCCTCGATGCCGCTGGCGCCTCCGGCGAGTCACCGTTGGCCATCGTCGACGACATGGCTCGATCGCTCATGGTGATCGACCGCGGCCTCCAGCAGGTGCTGCTCCACGAGGCTCCCACCCTGCTGGCCGCAGTCATGGACCCGGGAGCCCGCGTGTGGGAACAGCCACCCGGCGATCGCCACACGTGCCTCGCCGCGCTCGACGACATCACCGCTGAGCTGGCCGATCGCATCGACGGCGCCCCCGGCGACAGCTGGACCCGCACGGCCGCCATCGCCGGCGGATCAACAGCCAGCAGCCTCGACATCGCCCGAGAAGCGGCCCGTACGGGCATCGGAAGACTGCGCGACCTCGAAGCGGCGGGCACCGGGCAACCGGTGACCGATGACTGAAGCCGGGCGCGAGATCTCGGTCGTTGCGCAGCGCCATCCCGAGCGTCCGGCGGTGATCTCCGATCGCGGCACGCTCAGCTTCGGCCAGCTCGACCAGCAGGCCGACGCGCTGGCGGCCCACTTCGACTCGTGTGGGCTGGCGGCGGGGGCCAGCCTGGCCCTGTTGAGCACCAACCGACCCGAATGGCTGGTCACCTACCAGGCGGCCCTGCGATCGGGCCTCCGGCTGGTGCCGGTGAACTGGCATCTCGAGGCCGACGACGTGGCCTACATGATCGCCGACTCCGGGGCCCAGGTCGTGGTCGTCGAGGCCGACCTCGTCGACCTGGTCCCCGGCGACGTGGCCCGGGTGGTCATCGGCGACGAGTCGTTCGCGGAGGTGACCAACGGCGGCGCCCACGGTCCCCGGGGTCGGCCCCGCGGCACACTGATGATCTACACCTCGGGCACCACCGGACGACCCAAGGGCGTGGCCCATGGCGAATCCACCAGCGACGGGGGCGCGGTCGGTGCCGCCATGGTCGCCATGTTCGGCATGGACGGCGATCGGGGTGACACGATGCTGTGTCCTGCGCCCCTCTACCACTCCGGCCCCAGCAGGCTCTGCGGCGAATGGCCGCTCGGCGCCGGTGTTCCGGTGGTGCTGATGAGCCGGTTCGACCCTCGCGAAGCGCTGGAGCTGATACAACGGCATCGCATCACCCATGCCTTCTTCGTGCCCACGATGTTCCACCGGATGCTGGCTCTCGACGACCGCCACGACTACGACGTGTCGTCCCTGCGGTTCGTGCTCCATGGCGCCGGCCCCTGTCCGGTGGCCACCAAGACCTCGATGTTCGACTGGTTCGGGCCGATCATCCACGAGATCTACGCGGCCAGTGAAGGCCCGGGCACCTGGATCGGCCCGGAGGAATGGCTGGCCCACCCCGGCAGCGTCGGCCGTACCGACCCCGAACGGCTCCAGATCCGTACCGACGACGACGGACCGGCTCCGGCCGGAGTGGAGGGTGCCGTGTGGTTCCGGGCCAGCGCGCCCTTCCGGTATCACGACGATCCGGACAAGACGGCGGCCACCTTCGATGCCGACGGCAGCTGGTACACGGTCGGCGACCGCGGACGCATCGATGGCGACGGCTATCTGTTCCTCACCGGCCGGACCACGGAGTGCATCATCTCGGGGGGCGTCAACCTGTATCCCGCTCGCATCGACGACGTGCTGGCCCTGCATCCGGCGTTGATCGACGGGGCAGCCTTCGGCCTGCCCGACCCCGAGCTGGGTGAGGTGGTCGCCGCGGCCGTGGTTCCGGTGGACGATAGGCGCCACGACGTCGACGCCGTGGCGGCCGAAGTGGTCGAGTTCTGCCGTTCGCACCTCGGCCGCCAGCTCACCCCTCGTGTCGTCCACGTGGTCGATCAGCTTCCCCGCAGCGATGCCGGGAAGCTGTATCGCCGACGCCTGGTCGATTCGTTCCGTCCGTCCGAGGCGATCGCGCCCGAGGAGGCCACCAGCTGATGTCGGTCACCAACGACCCACTCGCCGAGGGCAGCGACATCCTGGCCGATGAAGACCCCGGATCGGGCCTGCGCTCGCGCCGGGTGCGGTTCCCCGGCTACGACACGCAGGTGGGTCCGCTGGGCCACCTGGCCGACGAGCGTCGGCGGCTCGACGCGCTCGAATGGCAGCACTTCGATGTCCACCGCCTCGCGGCCACCGTCGGCGCCGAGCTCCGGGGCGTGGACCTCACCGCCCAGCTGGCCGACCCGGTCATCGAGGAGATCCGCGGCGCGCTGGTCGACTACAAGGTGCTGTTCTTCCGCGAGCAGCCCCTGACCGCGGAAGAGCACGTGCGCTTCGCTCGCCGGTTCGGCGACCTCGAAGTGCACCCGTTCATCCCCTCCAACACGGGCCAACCCGAGCTGGTGCGTTTCGCCAAGAGCGCCGACGTCGGCGGCTACGAGAACGGCTGGCACCACGACGTCACGTGGCGGGCAGAGCCCTCTCAGGGCGCCATCCTGCACGCCATCGAGGTCCCACGCACCGGCGGCGACACCCTCTTCGCCGACGCTCATGCCGCCTGGCAGGGACTCGACGACGAGACCAAGGCCACCATCGCCGAGCTCGTCGCGGTTCACGACTACATGCAGGCCTTCGCCAACCAGGTCCCGCCCGACAAGGTCGACGAGACACGCGCCGCCTACCCCCCGGTGGAGCATCCTGTGGTGTGTCGCCATCCCCGGAGCGGGAAGGAACTGCTGTACGTGAACCGGTTCTTCACCAGCCACATTGCCGGTTGGGAGCTCGACGAGAGCCGGGCCCTGATCGATCGCCTGTCCCGCCAGTTCGATCAGGTCGAGTACCAGTGCCGGTTCCAGTGGGAGCCCCATTCGGTGGCGTTCTGGGACAACCGGGCCGTGCAGCACTACGCGGCCAGCGACTACTGGCCCGACACGAGGGTGATGGAACGAGCCAGCATCATCGGGGACCGTCCGGCGCGCTAGCGCACGCGGCCCGGTCAGCGCTCGCCCAGGGACCTGATCGAGCCGAGCCCGGTCACCTGCTGGTCCACCAAGGGCGACCCGTAGTACTCGACCGAACCGGTTCCCTGGATGGTGACGTCCAGCGTGTCGCTCGACCACACGGTGGCCGATGCGGCACCGGTCACGGACACCGACGTGGCGCGGCTCTGGAGGTCGGCCGCCTCGTAGTCACCCACGCCAGGGAGCCTGATCTCCTGGCTCTCGACCGAACCGGCGATGGTCACGGCCCCGGCACCACTGATGTCCACTTCGAGCGTCGTTGCCGTCAGCTCACCCACCCGGATTCCGCCGGCACCCGCCAGACGAAGGATCGCGTCGTCGGTGGTCCATTGGTCCAGGTCGACGGAACCGGCGCCCACGAGCTCCACGCGGGCCAACTCCGTGACCGTCAGTTCGTAGTCAACCGAGTCGGAGGGGTCGATGTCGACACCATCGGCGGTGGCGATGGTCAGGACACGACCGCTCGTCGTGGTCTCGATGAAGGGCAACAGGTTGTCGTCGGTCTCGACGGAAAGCGACTCGCTCACCCCGACGACGATTGCCAGATTCCCTTCGCCGACCAGCACCACCTGGTCGAAGCCGGCCACCTCGCGGGCTTCGGTGACGATCTCCCCCGAGCCGGTGACCTTGTCGTTGTCGCCGAAGTCGGCGCTGCCACAGGCCGACAGCAAGAGGGCCCCGGTGAACAGGACGGCGAGGCGGCGACGCGGCACGGACCCATCGTGGACCGAGCGCCGGTCCGGGGCCAGGGCCCAATGTCCCGCACCGTCGGGCGATCGGTCGCCGGCGCCGCGTGCAGAACCGCCGCGGCTCGCCCGGGATCTCGCTACTCCAGCCCGGCCCAGTCCTCGGGGTTGGCTTCGAAGAAGTGGTCGACGATCCCCCCGTCGACACCGTCGACCAGGACCAGTCCCCGCTGCGTGGGCGGCGACTCGTGGGAATACAAGAGGATGCGCCA
>JAOUEE010000521.1 GCA_029858875.1 Acidimicrobiia bacterium | reverse complement strand
CGAGCGGCGGGCTCGCGCCCCCTATGCCACCCTCACCGGGGCCAGTGCCGAACGAGCACGAGCCTTCGTCGAGGAGATGGAGGCGTTGGGCGTCCTCGACGGGGCCACCGTCGGTGTCGTCGGATCAGCCGATGTCGACGAAGCGACCTATCGCACCGTCTTCGATGCCTTCGTCGACGCCGGATACGACCCCGTCCCCGGTCTGATCGGCGCCAACCAGGATGACCTGGTCGAGTCGGCCAACGAGCAGGACGTGATCTACGAGCGCATGGAGACCGAGGGGGTGAACGTGACCGTGGAGACCACCGGGGTGCCGCTGTCCATGGCCAACGCCGTCGAGACCGGTTACCAGACCGACCAGTGGCTGTTCTACGCCATCATGAGCGGCACCGCACTCCGTGATGCCGGCGTCGACCTGGCCTACCTCGACGGTGCCTACGGTGTGGCCAACTCACTGGTGGGTACCTCGGCCCAACCCGACCTGCGCGACGACCCCGCCGTGGCCGCCTGTCTCGACGATCTGGACGAGCGAACCGGACGTGAGGCGATGCTCGATCTCGACGCTCCGGTCAACGACCTGTCCTCCTACCTGGCCGCATGCTCGATGGCAGACATCCTGGAGGAGGCCCTCACCAACGCGGGCCCCGACCTCACCAACGACTCCTTTCAGGCCGGACTCGAGGCCATCGGTGACATCGAGCTCCCCAGCTACCAGACCGGACGGCTCGAACCGGGCCATCTCGGCGCTGTCGACGGGCTCAGCCTGGTGGAATTCGACGCCACCACCGGCATCTGGGAGCTCCTCGACTGAGCGAGCGCTCCCCGCGACGGGCGGAGGACCCGGGCCCGGGAGGATTCGCGGCGCGAACCCCCGGACACGTCGAGGGAGGGCGGCCGCTGTCGTGGTCCGCGTCGGTCGCCATGGCTGCAGCGTGACTTCCGCGGCGGCACGCGCTGACCCTGCCGGTGATCGACGTTCGGTGTGTCGGGCGGCGTGGACCTCGGGTCGTGTTTCCGGTGTTTGTGGCGTGCGACGCCGTTGAAGGTCAGGGCGAAGGCGAGGAGGCTGGCGTGTGGCCGGGCGTGGCCGGGCTCGAGGGACCGCCATCGAGACCGCGCCGATCGACGGTGCCGGCTGGTGACACGCCTCTCCAGCAGCTCACGATTCGACGAAGACGTCAGGCGTCGTCCGAGGGCGGTCGCGGGCGCACACCGGTGACAGGGTCGGCGGACGAGATGGCGTCGGCGGCCAGCACGGCGGTGGCCATGGCGTTGATCGTCGGATTGGCATACCCACAAGTCGGAAACACGGCGGCCCCGGTGATGTAGAGGTTGGGATGATCATGGGTCCGGCAACTGCGGTCGACGACGCCCTCGGCCGCGCCGTCGGACATCCGTGCCGTCCCACAGAGATGGTGAGCCGACCATTTCTCGATGTTGCGTTTCCGAACAGTCATCGGATCGATGACCCGGCCCAGCCCCGCATCCTCGAGGGCTCCTGCGACCAATCGACCGAAGGCTCGTTCGCGTCGTCGATCGTCACGGGACCAGCGCCACCAGATGCGCGGCACCATCCGCCCCACCGGGTCGACCTGGTCGGTCAGGACCACCCGGTTCTCGGGGTCGGGAAGTTGCTCGGGAACCTGGAGGATCTGCAGACACGGGGTGTCCGGCCGCAGCCCGGCTTCGACCGCGAACGGTTCCTCCAGACTCCAGGCCGGTCGGTATCCGGCCCTGGCACGGACCCACATGCCGAAGAGGTCGTCAAGGCCGCCGGCAACACTCACCAGATCCCGCCACAAGTGCGGTGGTCGTCGCCCGGCGCGAAGCTCGTCGAGCATGTGGCGGACGGCACTGGGCGACCGTGAACGCTCGCTCTCGGGCCCGGTGAGGGCGCAGTGCAACCACGCCACGCGGGCCGGCGACCGACGGGGAACGAGGGTGGCCCACGACTGGGCGACCTCGTCATTGCGAACCATCTCTGGATCGGAGATGAGCGCGGGCCACACGAAGTGGCCGCCGACGGTGCGGGGAGCGAAGGCGGCGAGAGCGGATGGATCGAGGTCGCGCCGCGGAGCGAGCCAGCCGGCGGTGACGATCGGGTGATCCATCAGGTTGCGGCCGACGAGTCCCGATGAGTTCGCCACTCCCTCGCTGTCCGCCGAGG
>JAOUEE010000520.1 GCA_029858875.1 Acidimicrobiia bacterium | reverse complement strand
CCGCCGATGTACAGATGGTCGACCATGGTGATGATCTCGTGGTCGGTGAGGGGTCGCTCGTCGTTGAATCGGGCCCGGGTGAGCGCCGTCAACACGTCGTCGCCCGGCCGGGCCCGCTTCTGATCGATCTGATCGTGGATGTAGTGCTGGAAGGCCACCACCTGCTCGGCCACCCACACCTCCTGCTCCTCGGTGAGCCCTCCGCTGAACGGCAACACCCAGGCCGCCGACCACGACTTGAGCTGCTCGATGTCGGAGTCGGGGAAGCCGAGAATGCGAGTGATCATGCGCAGCGGCAACGGCATGGCGAACTCGGCCACCAACTCGACCCGACCATCCGTGGCGAAGCGGTCGATCAGCTCGGCCACCATCGCCTCGATCTCCGGCCGCCACCGCTCTGCCCCCTCGCCGTCGAAGAACCGGTCCACCAGCGACCGGTACCAGCGATGCTCGGGGGGATTGACCGACAGCGGGGTGATCCGCGGCCATCCCTTCTCCTCGTACACGTCGCGGGCCCGCTGGTGGCGGGTCAGGGTGCCACCGGTGGGGAAGATGTCCTGATGGCGCAGCACCCACAACACGTCTTCGTAACGGGTGACCACGAACAGGTTGGTGCCGGCCACCTGATGAATCGGCGCGTCATCCCGCAGGCGCTGGTAGGTGGGAAACCAGTCCTCCTGGGTGACGGGGTCGTACAGGTCGATGTCACTCATCGTCGAGGGAAACTAGCGTCGATCACCCATGGCCACGATTCTCGCCCACATCCGCGTACACCCCGGCGCCGAGTCGCGCTTCGAGGGCCTGGCCCGGGACCTCTACTCGGCCAGCCATGCCCACGAGACCGGCGTGCGCGAATACCAGTACTGGCGCGGTCAGGAGCCGGGCCTCTACTACACCCTGCTCGCCTTCGACGACCACCAGAGCTTCATCGCGCACCAGGTGAGCGAACATCACGAGGCGGCGGCCCGGGCGCTCGGTGAGGTGATCGCCGACATCCGTCTCGAGTGGGTGGATCCCGTGGCGGGCGCGTCGCCGCTGCCCCCGACGACCGGACAGGGTCCACCCGAGGGAGCATCACCCGCCGTGCAGGCGGCCACCGAGCGGTTCGCCGCCCGCGTCGCCCCGTGGTGGGCCGATCAGCGCTCGTCGTCGTAGCGCTCGCGGAATTCCTTGCGAGGCAGTGCGCTGATGGGCCCCTGCACGTTCTGACCGCCGTCCACGTACAGCACCTCACCGGTGATGAACCCGGCGGCGGGCGAGCACAGGAAGACCACGGCGTTGGCCACATCGGTGGCCGTCCCCATGCGTGACAGCGGGATCCCCGACATCTTGGCCGTGACGCTCGGGTCGTACGTGTCGTCGAAGCCCTGCGTGGAGATGGGCCCCGGGGCCACGCAGTTGAGCCGCACCGCGGGACCCCACTCGAAGGCGACCGTGCGGGTCATCTCCATCACCCCGGCGCGCGCCGCAGCCGAGTGAGCCAGGCCGGGGAACCCCCGTCCGGCCACCATCACGATCTGACAGATCACCCCGGTCCCGCGGTCGAGCATCGTGTCGCCGAACGCCTGGGTCATGGACCAGGTGCCGTTGAGATTGAGATCGACCACCGACCGCCAACCATTCGGACTGAAGTCGCGGGCGCGCTGGGGGAACTGGCCCCCGGCGTTGTTCACCAGGATGTCGACACCGCCGAACCGGTCGGCGAGGGCCACCACCGAGTCGTGATCGCGCAGGTCGACGAATGCGGTCTCGACACCGTGGCCGATCCGCCGCAGTTGATCAGCCGCCTCCTCGAGCACGTCGGCGCGGCGGGCGGCCAACACGAGATCGGCGCCGGCCCGGGCCAGGGCCTCGGCGATGGCCCGGCCGAGGCCGGTGCCGCCGCCGGTGACCAACGCCGTCTGCCCGGTCAACAGATCATCGGCGAAGACGGTGACAGGCTGGGACAACGGTCGGGACACAGGGCCTCCTCGGATTCTGTCGCGGGCGAGCGCTTGGATAATTGATCGCGCGATATGTTTCACTGGTGCGCGCCGACGATGGCGCCCAGGGGGAGTCTTCACATGGGTTGGATCCGGAATCGAATCGTGGCCGGCCTGCTGGTCATGGTCGTGCTGGTCTCGGCGTGCAGTGAGAGCAAGAGCCCCGACGCCGCGGTCGGCACCGATG
>JAOUEE010000519.1 GCA_029858875.1 Acidimicrobiia bacterium | reverse complement strand
TTCAGGTAGTCCATGAGCCAGGCTTTGGCGTCGAGGTCGAGGTGGTTGGTGGGCTCGTCGAGCAGCATCACGTCTGTTTCCGCAAACAGGATCCGCGCCAGTTCGACACGGCGGCGCTGGCCACCCGACATCGTCGCCACCGGTTGGGAGAGGTCGTCGTTGTCGATGCCCAGGTTGGCGGCGGTCCGTTTCGCCTCGGCCTCGGCCACGTATCCGCCCTTGGCGTCGAATTCGTCCTGGAGTCGGGCGTAGCGGGCGATCGCCCTGTCGCGGGCGTCGCCCTCGAGGCGTTCGATCTTGCGGCGGGTCTCCTCGATCTTGCGCTGCATGGCGCCGATCTCCCGGGCCGAGAGGATCCGTTCCAGGGCAGTGGCGTCGGGGTGTTCCAGATCGGGCAACACCGCTTCCTGACTGAAGTAACCCAGGTTGGGCGACCGAACCACCGTTCCCGACGCCGGAGGCTGATACCCAACCAGCGTCCGCATGAGGGTGGTCTTGCCGGCGCCGTTGCGACCGACCAGCCCCACCTTGTCGCCTGCCTGCACGCTGAAGCTGGCCCCTTCGAGCAGGACGCGAGGGCCGACTTCGATGCGGAGGTCACGGACGACGAGCATGTTCGGTCATTGGTACCAGGGGCCGGGCCTTCAACCAAGGCGATTCGTCAGAGCCGCGACCGCAGGGTGTCGAGATGGGGACCCGTGATGGAGGATGGTTCGCCGGCGATGGCGGCTCCGATGTCGTACGCCTGCCAGACCACGTGTGCCCGGTCCACGACGTCTCCGTGACCCGGGACCACCGGGCCGGTGACGAGATCTGCCATCACCCGGAGCGTGTCGACCCACTCCCGTGGGTAGGAGTCCCCGAAGTTGGGCGGACCGCCCTCTTCCACGAGGTCTCCGGCGAACATGACGTCGTCGATGAAGATCACGATGTCGCCGTCGGTGTGGCCCCGTCCGTGATAGGAGAGGCGGAACTCGCGTCCCCCTGCCCACAGCCGCGTCTCGCCGTCGAACACGAGCGTGGGCGGCACGATCTCCACTTCGTCGAAATGATGCCGCTCCTCCGCCGGGAACCAGTCGGCCTGTTTGAGCTCGGCGACGAGTTCGGGCCCGGCAGAAAGAAGGCCCCGCCGGCAGTTCGTGTGCCCCACGATCACCGCTTCGGGGAAGAGCTGGTTTCCGAAGGTGTGATCCCAATGCTCGTGGGTGTTGATGAGCCAGCGCACCGGGAGCGGGCTGAGCCGCGTCAGGTCGCCGCGGAGGATCCGGGCGTGATGAGGATGTGAACGAGAATCGATGACCACCAGGCCATCGTCGGTGACGATCGCGCCGATGTTCTGGTCGAGTTCCGGGTATCTCCGCCGAAAGATCCGGTCACCGATCTCGTCCCACGGTTGCATCCCGCGACTCTATCGACGCGTCGAAGGCGCCGCTCCCGGAGGAACGGCGCCTTCGTCGTGACGTCAGGCTTCGATGTCGAGGAACGTCCCGTCGTCGAAGTTGAGCCTGATCGTGTAGCCCGTATCGGCGCTTCTGTTGGCGAAGTCGAACCGAAGGATCGCCTCACCTTCCACGAGCGTGCCTCCGAACCAGGTACCGCCGTCGTCGGGCAGGAGCACCGACGTGGGCGCCGCCGACCCGGCCCACGTGATCGAATCACCGAGCCGGATCCTCGTCAGATTGCCGTTGCTGTCCGGCCACACCACCGAGATGTCGACGACACCCTTCGCCTCACCGGTGTAGTTGGTGAGGCGAACCGTGAGGCGCCGACCGTTGGTCTGCAGCCGGTCGATCGTGATCCCCGGCGCCACCGTCACCGTGGCGTCGTCCGACACCGTTTCGGTTCCGCTCGAGTCGGTACCGGTGGCGGTCGCCGTGTTGGGCACCTCGAATGGGTTCACGACATTGCCGCAGGACTTGAAGTAGCCCTGGTTGTTGTACCTGGCGATCGAGAAGTACGCGACCTGCCAGTTGGTGTCCACGCCTTCGACCGGGCCACCCGACTGACCCCACCCGCCCGTGAACGGATCGGAGCACGACAGGTGGAGCTCGAACGCCGGGTCGGGGCCCGGTGGGTCGAACACGAGGTCGTTGCGGGTGAGACCCGGGAGGATCGTCACGTCGGCGCTGACGTCGATGCCGTCGAGGTACACCTCGCCCGGCGAGGTGTACCTCG
>JAOUEE010000518.1 GCA_029858875.1 Acidimicrobiia bacterium | reverse complement strand
CCAGCGGCGGCAACATCCGCATCTCCGAGCTCGATCCCGACACGCTGACCGTTTCGAACACTCAGGAGATCGGTCGCGCCAAAACGAGCACGGGCTGGGCCGTGGTGGTGCACGGCAAGCTCTACATCGCCAACAGCTACGCCTCCAGCGCGATCACCAGCCGGTTCGACATCGCCACCGGCACGTGGGACCAGACCTACACCAATGCCATCACGTCCTCGGGCTATACCAGCCACGTTTCGTACAACTACGCCAGCAACCAGCTGTTCCAGTGGGACCGCGGCCGGACCCGGGTGTACGACAACGCCGCCGTCGGGACTCCCTGACACGAACGCCCGGCCCGGCTCCCGATCGACTCCCTCCGTCGGTCGGTAGCCGGGCAAGGTTCGGGGGCTGGCCCGCCAGGGCAGCATCACCAGGTCGTCTCGGTGGATCACCACCGAGGGACGCGCTTCGAGGGTGACTGAATCGTGGGGTCGCTCGTCCCGCGTCGACGGCGATGCCCAGCATGCGCAACAGCCCGGCCGCGGGCCGCTTGCCACCAGGCGTGGCGACGGCGGAGGATGAGCCCATGGACGCAGGAACGCCCGAGTGGCTCGCCCAGGTGACCGAGCCGGTGCTCGACCCGGATCGGCCCATCGTCGATCCCCACCACCACCTGTGGCCGCCCGACGGCTTCATCGGCTACTGGCTCGACGACCTGGCGGCCGACACCGGGAGCGGACACAACATCACGGCAACGGTGTTCGTCGAGTGCTCCGCGGGCTACCGCACCGACGGGCCTGCGCATCTGCGGCCGGTCGGCGAGACCGAGTTCGTCGCCGCCGCGGCCGCCGAACTGACCGAGCGTCTGCCCGATGCGCCGCCCATCGGTGCCATCGTCGCGCATGCCGACCTCGCGCTGGGCGCCCTGCTCGACGAGGTGCTCGACGCCCATGAGGAAGCTGGTCGGGGCCTGTTCCGCGGCATCCGCGACGCGTTGGCCTCGGCGGTCGAGCCGGCCGCCATGATGATCCCGGGAGGCGCCGCCCCCGATCGGTACGCCGACACGGCGTTTCGTGACGGGCTCCGGCGGCTGGGCGACCGCGACATCCCCTACGACACCTGGCTCTACCACTACCAGCTGGCCGACTTCGCCAAGCTGGCCGGGTCGGTTCCCGACACGCTGATGGTGCTCGACCACTTCGGTACGCCCGTCGGTGTGGGTCGCTTCGCCGGTCGCCACGACGAGCTGTTCACCCAGTGGCAGGCCGACATCGCCTCGGTGGCGGCCAACGACAACGTGGTGGCCAAGCTGGGCGGCTTGGCCATGCCCGACAACGGCTTCGGGTGGAACCTGGCGGAGGCACCGCCGTCGTCGGACGAGTTCGTCGCCGCGCAACAGCGCTACTACCACCACGCCATCGAGTGCTTCGGCCCCCAGCGCTGCATGTTCGAGAGCAACTTCCCGGTCGACAAGATGTCGCTGTCGTACACCGTGCTGTGGAACGGCCTGAAGAAGATCGCCGCGTCCTACAGCGAGACCGAGCAGGACGCGATGTTCTCCGGTACCGCCCGCCGCGTCTATCGACTACCGGACTGAGTACCAGGCGCACACCGGCGGCGTTCCCTAATACAGCTTGGTGCCGTCGTGCAGCGTTCGGTACTTGGTCTCACAACGCATCTGCTCGCCCCAGCACCGGTCGTTGCCGCCGGCTCCCCACACCCGGTCCTTGCCCAGGTTGCCGCTGAGCTCGTCGTCGCCCGGACCACCATGGACGAAGTCCTTGCCGCCTGATGCCGCCACGGTGTCCGCACCGCCTTCGGCATAGATGGTGTCCGCTCCTCGACCTCCGGTGATGAGGTCATCGCCACTGCCGGCGCAGATCACGTCGTTGCCGCCCCATCCCTTGATGAGGTCGTTCCCGCCGAACGCCACGATCACGTCGGGTCCGGCCGTGCCATTGATCATGTCGTTGCCCGCGGTGCCCACGATGGTCGCCGTGCGACCGTCGCAGGTGTAGACGACCGGAGCCGGGCCTGCCGACTCGAAGAAGCGGTGCGTGGTCCAGATCTGGTTGCCCTTCATGACCACGCCCACACCGACGTGGGTGTAGTCGGCATCGATGAGGTTGGCGTAGTGGCCGCTGCTGCCACGAAAGGCGTCCATCAGGCTGCTGACCGAGTAGCCCACGCCG
>JAOUEE010000517.1 GCA_029858875.1 Acidimicrobiia bacterium | reverse complement strand
GGCGATCACCAGGTACGAGGTATCGGCGGCCACGAACGACATGAGCGCCAGGCCGGCGACGATGAACCCGAACCCCACGGCGATCACCCGGGTCGGCCCGATGGCCTCAGCGAGGCCGGCGCTGCGGGGCGAGACGGCCACCAGTGCCACCGCGAGGGGCAGGGTGGCCACCCCGGCGTCGAGGGGCGAGTAGTCCCGGACGAACTGGAGGAACTGGGTGATCAGGAAGAAGAAGCCGAACATCACGAAGAAGGCGAAGGTGATGACACCGGCGCCCACCGAGAAACCCAGATCGCCGAAGTACGCCATGGGCAGCATCGGATGGACGCTGCGCCGCTCCCACAGCACGAACCCGACCAGGGCGACGGCCGCGACGACGAACGCGCCGACCACCTGGGGGCTGCTCCACCCCTTGACCGGACCCTCGATGATCCCGAACAGCAGCGCCGCCAGCCCGACGATGGAGAACAGTGCGCCGGCCGGGTCGAGCGGCGTGGCCCCATCGTCTCGTGAGCGAGGTGACCAGACGGTGACCGCCGTCAACACGATGGCCACGGTCACCACGTTGACGAGGAAGGCGGCCCCCCACCAGTAGGCGGGGAAGATCCACCACTCGGTCAACAAGAAGCCCACCACCAGGGGACCGAGGGCCCCTCCGGCGCCCGCGAAGCCGGCCCACACGGCTATTGCCTTGGTCCGCTCCTGCGGTGGGAACACGGCCGAGATGATGGACAGCGTGGCCGGCATCACGAACGCGGCGCCGATCCCCATCACCACGCGAGCCCCGATGACGAGCGGCACGGTGGTGGCCAGCGTGCCGAGGACCGAGCCGAGACCGAAGAGCAACAGGCCACCCTGGAGCGCCCGCTTGCGGCCGAAGCGATCACCCATGGCCCCAGCAGTCAGCAGCAGACCGGCGAACACGATGGCGTAGGCGTCGACGATCCACTGGAGATCGGTGCCCGTGGCATCGAGGCTGCGCTGGATGGACGGGATGGCCACGTTCAGCCCCGACACGGCCATGACCACCATGACCAGGCTGAGGCACATGATGCCCAACAGGAACCATCGACGTTGGTGGACATCCGGGCGGGCATGCAGGGGAACGGTCGACGGGGCGTCGGCGGTCATGCGGGGGCCCCAGGATCGACGGAGCCGGGCAGCGTGGGGTACCTCATCTCGGGGAACGTAGACGCGGCCCGCCCGGCAACCAAGACTCGCGCTCGGCACGACCGCCGGCCATCACGTCGGCGGCCTGATCGCCCAACAGATACCGCGGGCCGGCGCCCAACTGCCCGGCCCCATCATCGGGGTTGTACAGCGCGCACGTGTCGAGCGACAGACAACCGCACCCGATGCACGAGTCCAACCGGTCCCGGAGCAGCTGTAGGGCATCGATGCGGGCATCGACCCACGGGCGCCACTCGGTCGCCAGCTGCTCCCAGTCGCGCCGGGTGGGTGTTCGACCCCGGGGCAGCCGATCGAGCGCCGCGCCGATCTCGGCCAAGGTCAGGCCCACCTGCTGAGCCGCTCGGATGAACGAGACCCGCCGGATGACCTCCCGGGCGTAGCGCCGCTGGCCTCCGTCGGTGCGCGAGCCCACGATCAGCCCACGGGATTCGTAGAACCGCAGGGCCGAGGGCGCGACCCCGGTTCGGTCGGCCACCTCCCCAATGCTCAGCCGCGGCGCATCCATGCTTGACTTCAATATTACTTGAAGTTCTACGGTGACGGTATGGACCTCTCGACCCTCGGACCCACCGACCTCGATGGTCACGTCATCAATCGCTTGCTCGAGGGCGTCGACGACCCGGCCCTGATCGCCATGGTGAGCGACGTGCTGGCCCGACCGCGCACCGTCGAGAGCTCATTCACGTTGCATGCGCCGCTGGAGTTGCTGGCACGGGTGCGGCTGCTCCCTCGCGTCGGCGCACAGGCTCGCCGCCGGGCCCGGCTGCGAATGGTGGCCCTGGCCGTGGGCTATGCCGGCGCGGGCCAGACCGTCCCGGCGCCGTCCGGGGCGCCACCGGCCTCCACCGACGAGGCCGTGGGCCTGCTTCGCGTCGCACTGGCCGCCAACGATCCGACCCTGGCCGACCGGGCCGCGATCGGCCTGGGACACCTCGCCGGTCCGGCCACCCTGGCGGCACGACTGGCGACCGACCTGGTGCCCCTTCT
>JAOUEE010000149.1 GCA_029858875.1 Acidimicrobiia bacterium | reverse complement strand
TCGGCGGTCGGATCGAGATGCTCGGGCGCGATGTCACCAAGCTGTCGCCGCGCAAGATCACCGAGATGGGGGTGGCCCACATCCCCGAGGATCGAGGCAAGCACGGCCTGGTCGGCTCGTATTCCCTCGCCGACAACCTGGTACTCAACCGCTACTACCAGGCGCCGTTCGCCCGCCGCTTCGTGCGCAACCGGGCGGCCATCGCCGAGGAGGCAGCGCGGCTGGTCGATGAGTTCGACGTGCGCAGTCCTTCCATCGATGTTGCCGCCGACACCCTCTCGGGCGGCAACCAGCAGAAGGTGATCGTCGCCCGCGAGCTCACCGGCCACGTCGAACTGCTGATCGTGGCCCAACCCACACGCGGTCTCGATGTCGGATCGATCGAGTTCATCCATCGTCAGATCATCGACCTGCGCGACCAAGGCGTCGGGGTGTTGCTGGTGTCGGCCGAGCTCGACGAGATCCTGTCGCTCTCGGACCGCATCGGTGTGATGTACCGCGGTCGCCTGGCCGGCACCTTCGATGCGCCCGACACCACCCGCGAGGAGCTCGGATACCTGATGGCCACCGGCGCAGCCCCCGATTCAGAGGTGACGACATGACCGACCCCGTCGACTCCCCGCGTCGGCCCGAAGGCTCGATGGAAGGCCTGCGCCGACGCGTCATCGAGGGCTGGAGCCTGCAGCCCCTGTTGGTGCCGATCTACGCCATCATCTTGTCGTTCATCGTGGGCGGGGTGCTGATCGCCATCATCGGCATCAACCCCTTCGAGGCCTACTGGGCCTTGATCCGGGGAATGTTCGGGAGCTGGGATCGCATCGCCGGTTCGATCGCCCGGTCGGTGCCGTTCATCGGGTCGGCACTGGCCCTCGCCTTCGCCTTCCGGGCCGGGTTGTTCAACATCGGCGCCGAAGGCCAGCTCCTGGTGGGGGGCATCACCGCGGCGTGGGTGGGTACCTGGGCGTTCATGGCCGACGTCCCGGGCATCGTCGCCGTGCCGGTCATCATCCTGGCCGGCGCCGCCGGCGGCTTCTTCTGGGGCGGCATCCCGGGGGTGCTGCGGGCCCGCACCGGGGCCCACGAGGTGATCAGTACCATCATGTTGAACAGCATCGCCTTGTTCATGGTCCGCTGGATCGTGAACTCCCGCGATCCGGTCATCCTGCGTGACCTCGACGCCAGCGTGCCCCGGACCACGGCCATCGCCGACTCGGCCAGGCTGCCCGAACTGGCCGACAGCCAGCCCAACCTCCACGCCGGGCTGTTCGTGATGATCGGCCTGTGCATCGTGGTGGCCTTCGTGCTGCGCCGCACCACCTTCGGCTTCGAGACCATCACCGTGGGCACCAACCCGCACGCAGCCCACTACGCCGGCATCAGCGTGAATCGCATCATCATCCTGGCGATGGCCCTGTCCGGTTCCTTCGCCGGCGTGGCGGCGGCGTCGGAGGTAGCGGGCACCAACAGCTTCTTCCAGCCGGGCACCTTCGCCTTCATCGGCTTCGACGGCATCGCCATCGCCCTGCTGGCCCGAGCCAATCCCATCGCCATCATTCCGGCCTCGTTCCTGTGGGGAGCACTGCTCTCGGGTGCACCGCTGATGCAGGCCGAGGCCGGCGTGTCCATCGATGTGGTCCGCATCATCCAGTCCATGGTGCTGTTGTTCGTGGCCGCCGATGCGATCGTGCGGTACCTCTTCCGCATACGAGCGGAGGGCGGACACCACATCGAGGCGGCGGCCACCGGGTGGGTTGGATCATGACCGCTCCCGGAGGACGTCTGCCTCGGCGACTGATCACCGATCTCGGCGAGGGCGATCTG
The DNA here is from genome assembly GCA_029858875.1 of Acidimicrobiia bacterium. Classification (GTDB taxonomy): domain Bacteria; phylum Actinomycetota; class Acidimicrobiia; order Acidimicrobiales; family SHLQ01; genus JAOUEE01. Next base: position 7,158 of record JAOUEE010000149.1, on the reverse strand, counting down.
GCGCCAAGCCGTCGCTTCGCCCGCCGCCAGATCGTGGGCATCATCTTCGGCCTGGTCGGCATCGCTCTCATCGCGGCCGTGGCGCCCAACATCACCAGCGACAACCGGTCGTTCGCCTTCGAGCCGCCGCCCGATCCGCTTCGGTTCGAGTTCGTTCCCACCACGCTGGTCACCGTGATCGGGGTGGTCTACCTGGTGTGCGCGGTGCTGTCGTTCCTGCCCGAGCGATTCGACCGCCTGGCGCTGAGCGCCCAGATCCTCAGTGCCGGCCTCGCCATCCCGCTGATCCTGGGGGTCAGTCTGGCCCTGTCGTCGGCCCCCGAGACCAACGTCACCAACCTGCTCGACGAATCGCTGGTGCTGGCCACGCCGATCGCGCTCGGCGCCATGACCGGACTGTGGTGCGAGCGATCGGGCATCATCAACATCGGGATAGAAGGGATGATGCTGGCCTCGGCCGGTGTCGGCTACATGACCTACGCCGTGCTCGGCTCGGCCAGCAGCACGGGATGGTTGTGGGTGTCGATCCTGATCGCCATCGTCACCGGCGGGCTGATGGCCTCGCTGCATGCCGTCCTGTCCATCAGATACCAGATCAACCAGATCGTGTCGGGCGTGGTCATCAACCTGTTCGCGCTGGGCCTCACCGGCTTCCTGCGATCGGAAGTGATCGTCCCCAGCGGTCACAGCAAGGGCACCCCGACGCCGGAGATCTCCATCCCGCTCCTGAAGGACATTCCGATCCTGGGCGAGACGCTGTTCGCGGGCAAGCCGCTGCACTATCTGATGTACGTCGTCGTCTTCCTCACCTGGCTGGTGATGTACCGCTCGGCGTGGGGCCTGCGGGTGCGATCCTGCGGTGAGAACCCCCATGCGGCCGAGACGCTGGGCATCAACGTCATCACCATCCGCTATCAGGCCGTGATCCTCGGCGGCTTCATCGCCGGCTTGGCCGGCGCCTGGTTCTCGATGGAGTCCCAATCGGGCTTCGAGGACAACATGACCAACGCGGCCGGCTTCATCGCGCTGGCGGCCATGATCTTCGGCAAATGGACGCCGTGGGGAGCGTTCGGGGGGGCCCTGCTGTTCGGGTTTGCCCGGGCGTTGGGCTCGAGACTGCAGTTCCTGAGCGTCGAGGTGGGGGACTTCGGGATTCCCAGTGAGTTCTTCCAGAGCCTCCCGTTCCTGGTGACGTTGGTCGTGGTGGCCGGCGCATTGGGCCGGGCGGTGGCGCCCGCAGCCGAAGGCCAGCCGTTCACACCCTCGAAGTGAGGCGTGGCCGTCGCCGGTCTGGTGTCGCGATCCTCTGACCAGATCCCGGACGCGCCACCGGCGACGACCCGGTCCGTGCACACGGACCGGATCGTCGCCGGCGACGACGTCGAGAGGGTTACCTACTCAGCGGCGACCGTGGTGGTGGTCTCCTCGTCGGTCATCTCCTCGTCGGCGGCCACCGTGGTGGTGGTCTCCTCGTCGGTCATCTCCTCGTCGGCGACCGCCGTGGTGGTGACGTCGGCGCCGTCGTCGGTGACCTCGGTGTCGGTGCCGCCATCGGACTCCTCGTCGCTACCGCAGGCCGCGGCCACGAGGGTGAACGGGAGAAACAGGCTCAGGAGAACCAGTAGTGATTTCCGCATTGGGTATCCCTCCAGGGATCAATTCGTGTCTGACCATTCGGGGGTGAAGGGTCCAGAGGGGAACGATACGGCCTGAACGAGCCGGTTTGGCGTCACCAGCGAAAAGACCGCCGTGACACCCGACAGTGATGTCAGGTCGAGCGGGGCCGATTTGGGCTCTCATCGGCCGGCGCCAGGGCGCAGGCATCGCTGGCTCCGGGCAAGCGGTGCCGGAAGCGGACCACCAACGGATATCCGACCGCGGCCGCCCAGGCCAGCGGCGGATGCGACAGCAGACGGCCGAGCAGCCTCCACCCGCCCGACGTCTCCCGCAGGGCGGATGCCATGGCGCTCGCACCGCCGTGGGGGCGGCCTCGATCGTCGATCCACCACGACGAGCGGGCGAGGTCCTCAGACGACAGCCCGACGTCGGCCGGCGTCACTTGTTGAGCAGTCGCCACCTGGGCCGGTGACACGAGGCGGGCCCCGATGAACAGTGCGCAACGGGTGCAGAATCCGCAATCGCCGTCGTACAGCAGCACCGACCGGGTCGGCGCCGACATCTCAGCTGTTGCGGCCGAGGTTGGGCTTGCGGCCGTGGTTGGCCTTTTTCCGGCGAGCGTTCGCCTTCTTCTTCTGGGTGCGCTTCGACATAGCGGTAGCAGGCTACCGGCGAATGCGGCGGTTCACTGGCCCACCCACGACAGCAGTTGTTCGGCCGGCCAGGTGTTGATCACCCGGTCCACGGTGACACCCACCTCGGCGGCCTTGTCGCAGCCGTAGGCCTGCCATTCCAGTTGGCCGGGAGCGTGGGCATCGGTGTCGATGGCGACATGGCAGTCCCACTCGAGGGCCAGTGCCAACAAGTCGTCGGGGGGGTCCTGGCGCTCGGGCCGGCAGTTGATCTCCACTGCGGTGCCGAAGCGGGCGCAGGCTGCGAACACGTAGTCGGCGTCGAAGTCCGATGGTGGTCGGCCCCGGCCGGTGAGCTTGCGGTTGGTGCAGTGGCCCAGGATGTCCACGTGGGGGCTGGCCACGGCGGTGACCATGCGTTTGGTCATGTCGGCCGCGGGCAGACGCAGCTTGGAGTGCACGCTCGCCACCACCACATCGAGATCGGCGAGCATGCCCTCGTCGAGATCGAGGGCACCGTCCTCGAGGATGTCGACCTCCATACCGGTGAGGATGCGGAAGGGCGCCAGATCGTCGTTGAGGGCCCGGACTTCGTCGAGCTGCTCGGCCAGGCGCCCCTCGTCGAGGCCGTGGGCGATGGTGAGTCGGGCCGAATGGTCGGTGAGCACGATGTACTCGTGTCCGAGGTTTCGCGCCGTGGCGGCCATGGTGGCGATGGGCGCGCCGCCGTCGGACCAGGTGCTGTGCATGTGGCAGTCGCCCCGCAGCGCCTCCCGCAGATCGGTTCCCGGGCCGATCTCCACCAGGCTGCGCTGCTCCAGTTGGGCCAGGTAACCGTCATCCACATCGTGGAACGCCTCGGTCACCACCCGAGCGGTGCTGGGTCCCAGGCCGTCGAGGTCGACCAACGTGCCATCGCTCACCCGGGCGATCAGCTCGTCGCCCGGGAGCCCGGCGATCACGGTGGCGGCCCGCTGGAAGGCCCGCACCTTGGGCGAGGGGGCCAGCTCCCGGTCGAGGAAGTACACCGCTCGCCCCAGGGCCCGCAGCGCCGTCTCGGTGTCGGGGGACAGGTCAGGGTCGCTCATGACCGGAGGGTACCAACCGCCGGTAGGGTGCCAGGCCTGGGCGCGCGAGGAGACGACGTTGGAACGATTCGGTTTCGTGGGGCTGCCCAACGCGGGCAAGTCCTCGCTCTACAACGCCCTCACCGGCGCCAGCGTCCTGGCTGCGCCCTACGCATTCGCCACCACCGACCCCAACGTGGGCGTGGCCAAGGTGTTCGACGAGCGGCTCGACGCGCTGGCCGAGATGTCCGCCAGCCGCAGCGTGGTACCGGCCAGTGTGCAGTTCATGGACATCGGCGGTCTGGTCGAGGGCGCCCACGAGGGTGAAGGGCTGGGCAACCTGTTCCTCGCCGGTATCCGCGAGGTGGACGCCATCGTCTTCGTGCTGCGGGCCTTCGCCGACCAGGACGTCCCCGGCACGACCGATCCGCTCGCCCAGCTACGGGTGCTCGAGATCGAGCTGAGCCTGGCCGATCTCGACAGCGTGTCCAAGCAGCTCGACAAGAAGCGACGCCAGGCCAAGGGCGACCGCCACGCGGCAGACGAGGTGCGGGTGCTGGAGCAGGCCGAAGCGGCACTGGAGGCCGGTGTCCCCATCTACCGCAGCGACCTCGACGCGGCCGCCCGGGCCGAGCTGGCGCCCTTCTTCCTGCTCACCAACAAGGCGGTGCTGGCCATCGTCAACATCGACGAGGACCAGCTGGACGACGCCGACGCCGTCGTGGCGCCGGTGGTGCAAGAGCTTGCCGGGGCCGAGGTGTTCGGCGCGTGCGTGCAGCTGGAGGCCGAAGCAGCGCAGCTGCCGGTGGAGGAGCGGGCCGAGATGCTCGACGGGCTGGGTCTGGGCGAAGGGGCCCTGCCCCGGTTCGTGCGCGCCGCGTATCATGTGCTCGGGCTCCGTACCTTCCTCACGACGGGCGAGAAGGAGTCGCGGGCGTGGACCTTTCGTGCCGGGGCCACGGCCCCCCAGTGCGCCGGTGTGATCCACACCGACTTCGAGCGGGGTTTCATCCGGGCCGAGACCATCCAGTGGGACGAGCTGCTGCGCGCGGGGTCGTGGTCGGCCGCCCGAGACCTGGGCAAGGTGCGCTCCGAAGGCAAGGACTACCACCCGGTCGACGGCGATGTGATGGAGTTCCGCTTCAACGTCTGAGCGGCCCGACGGCCCGCACGACGGGCGGCCGGCGATCCCCCACGATCTGGCCGGGCCGCGGGCTGACGGCGCGGTATCGCCGATGCGGTTCGTGAACGGCCGGCGCGGCGATCCTGCCTCTACCATGGGCCCATGTCGTGGTTGGTGTGCGACGGCACCGTGCTGGCCAGTCTCGAGAAGGCCGAGACGTGGTCCGATCGCCGTCGAGGGCTGTTGGGCCGCGACGGCCTGGAGGGCGCGCTCCTGTTGTGCCCGACCCGCGCGGTGCACACCCTGGGCATGCGCTTCCCCATCGACGTGGCCTGGTGTGACCACGATCTGGTGGTGCTTCGGGTCAAGACCATGGCCCGTCACCGAGTCGGTCTCCCGATGTGGCGGTCCCGCTCGGTGATCGAGGCCGAAGCCGGATCGTTCCATCGCTGGGGGTTGTCGGTGGGGGACCAGCTCGAGATCCGGTCATGACCGGTCGGTTGGTACTCGTGGCCACACCGATCGGCAATCTGGGGGATCTGAGCCCGCGAGCGGTCGACACGCTGGCCACCGCCGACGTGGTCGCCTGCGAGGACACGCGCCGCACCCGCAAGCTGTTCTCGCATGCCGGCCTTGCGACTCCGCCCATGCTGGTGGTGAACGAGCACACCGAGTTCGACCAGGGTGACGCCATCATGGCGCGCCTGGCCGGCGGGGAGACCGTGGCCCTCGTCTCCGATGCCGGTTCACCCGTGATCTCGGACCCCGGCGAGCAGCTGGTGCGAGCGGCCATCGAGCACGGTCACCGAGTCGAGGTCACCCCGGGGCCGTCGGCGGTGGTCGCGGCCCTCGCCCTATCCGGGCTGCCCGCGGCCCGGTTCTGCTTCGAGGGATTCCTCCCCCGCAAAGGGCCCGTGCGCGCCAGACGCATGACCGAGCTGGCGACCGAGCAGCGCACCACGGTCCTGTTCGAGGCCCCCCACCGCTTGGAGCGCACCCTGACCGAGCTGCGGGAGGTGCTCGGTGGCGGCCGATCGGTGGCCCTCGCTCGGGAGATCACCAAACGCAACGAGGAGGTGGTCCGGGGAAGCCTCGATGAGGCGCTGACGTGGGCCGGCGCCGGTGTCAAGGGTGAAGTGGTCATCGTGCTGGCTGGTGCGTCCCCGCCGCCACCAGCCGATGACGATCAGGTGATCGCCGCAGTGGCGGCAGCAGTGGCGGGGGGCGATTCACACGCCGCGGCCGCTCGAGCGGTGGCCGAGGAGTTGGGCATGGGCCGACGGCATGTGTACGAGCTCACCCTCGGTCGGGACTGACCCGACATCGATGGCGCCGCGATCACAGGGCGCTGCTGAGCTCGCTGTAGGGCTCCTGCACCGTGGACCCGAGGAGGGTCACGGCGGCGATGCAGACGATCGCGATGAGCGCGATCAGCAACGCGTACTCCACGAGGCTGGCGCCGGACTCCTCGTCGCGGAGACGAGCAGTCAGATGGCGGATGGTGAGACTGAGCATGGGACAACTCTCAGGTCGGGTTGACTGGGACTGGGACATCCGTGTCTTCGACCGTCACGTCGGGGCAGTGAACCGAAATGAGTCGGCCGACCCAGTCCGACGCCGCGCCGGCGGGCGGTGCGGCCGACCCAGGATGTCGGAATTGGCGCTGGTTTCACGGGGTTCTGGTGCCCATCCCCGAGAATGTCCGACCCCTTCTTCACAATGGAGACCATGATCCTCAACATCCTCATGAGTCTGATCGTCGGTCTCGGGTGTGGCCTCGTGGTCGCCCTGTGGTGGACGCGCTCGCGTGCTGCGACCCGGCGCCAGGACCGAGATGAAGCCATTGCCGCCGCGGTGGCCCAGGTGCTGGTCGAGCGCAAGGCCACGGCCGAGACGGTGGCCGAGGACCGCGAGCGGGTGGTGCAGGCGGCCGTGCACAATGCCGTGCAGGTCGCCGGGGCCACCCTCGAGGCCAAGCTTGCCGCTTCCAGCACCGAGCTCGGCCTGCGGAGCGAGGGCTTCGAGCGACGGGCGGTCGCCATCGACGAGCAGCTCCAGCGCATGGGCGATGTGGTGGAGGGCATGCGCCGGCAGACCTCGACCCAGTACAGCTCATTGGAGACGGCGCTGCGCTCCGCCGGTGAGCAGAATCAGGCCCTGCACCAGACCACCAGCGCGCTCCGGGATGCGTTGGCCAACCCCAAGCGCCGGGGCCAGTGGGGTGAGCGCATGGCCGAGGACGTGTTGGCCTCGGCCGGGTTCGTCGAGGGCGTGAACTACTGCCGGCAGCGCCAGATGGCCGGCGGGGGCATCCCCGATCTCACCTTCTTCCTGCCCGGCGGGCTGGTTCTGAACATGGACGTCAAGTTCCCGGTGGACAACTACGTCAAGTTCCTCGAGGCGGGCGACGAACCCACGGCCGACACCGCTCGGCGGCAGTTCACCCGCGATGTGCGGGCCCGAGTGCGTGAGCTGGCCGATCGAGGCTATGTCGATGCCGAGACCACGGTGGATTCGGTTCTGCTGTTCATCCCCAACGAGGCGGTCTACGCGTTCGTGCACGAGAACGACCCCGAGCTGGTCGATCAGGCATTGGCCCAGAAGGTCGTGCTGTGCTCACCGTTCACCCTGTTCGCCGTGCTGGCGGTGATCCGTCACGCGGTGGACCAGTTCCGCCTGGAGAAGACCTCCGACCAGATCCTGGTGGAGCTGGGCCGGG
>JAOUEE010000516.1 GCA_029858875.1 Acidimicrobiia bacterium | reverse complement strand
CTTCCAGTGGCTGATGGACATCAACTTCTGGGGGGTGGTCTACGGAACCAAAGCGTTCCTGCCCCACCTCAAGGCATCGGGTGAGGGCCACGTCGTCAACGTGTCCAGCGTGTTCGGGTTGCTGGGCATCCCCACCCAGTCGGCCTACAACGCCGCCAAGTTCGCCGTGCGGGGCTTCACCGAAGCGCTGCGCACCGAACTGGATCTCGACGACTGCGGCGTTTCGGCCACGTCGATCCACCCGGGTGGCATCAAGACCGACATCGTCCGACGCGGCCGCATCGAAGGTGAGGTTCCGGCCGCCGAGATCGACCGCGAGGAGGCCGCCCGCGAGTTCGAGCGCCTGGCCCGGACCACTCCCGAGCGGGCCGCCGCCCTCATCGTGCGCGCCATCGAGAAGGACAAGCGCCGGGCCATGATCGGGCCCGACTCCCACGTCTTCGACCTGGCGGCACGGCTGCCACCGTCGGCCTACCAGTGGGCTTTGCGTGCCGCAGGACGCCGGGCCGAGGGCCGCTTCGACGGTGGGTGAGCGTTGATCCGGTGAGCACGCGGAAGCGCCGATTCCGAATTCGGTCGGCAGGGCGCGGCCCGGGTGCGATCCTGTGGTCCATGGCGACCTGGTTCACCGCCGATCTGCACCTCGGCCACCACAACATCATCGGCTACTGCAACCGCCCCTTCCCCGACGTGGCCGCCATGGATCGCGCCCTCATCGACAACTGGAACGAGACCGTCGGCGTCCACGACACCGTGTGGGTGGTGGGCGACTTCGCCCTCGGGAAGATCGCCGAGACGCTCCCGATCGCCGGTGCTCTCCATGGCCACAAGACGCTCATCGCGGGCAACCACGACCGGTGCTGGAGCGGGCACGGTCGTCGCGCCGGCGACTGGACCGAGCGGTATCTCGACGCCGGCTTCGCGGCGGTGACCCAAGGATCGACCACGCTCGAGGTCGACGGTCACCGGGTGCTGGTCTGCCACTTCCCCTACCGAGGTGACAGCCACGATCACGACCGATTCGTCCACCATCGACCCGCCGACGCCGGCCAGTGGCTGCTGCACGGACACGTCCACGAGCGATGGGCGCAGCACGGTCGCATGATCAATGTCGGCGTCGACACCAACGACTTCCGCCCGATCAGCGCCAGAAGGATCTCGAGGATCATCGAGGCCGGGCCGACGAACCGGGAGGCGTTCGGCCAACGCTCGCCCTCGGCACCCTGAATGCCGCCCCGGCCCGCCCGCGTCCCGTCGTCGATCCGAGAACCGAGGAGTACGAAGGCCCGCACGCGGCCGCACCGACCATGCCCCTGGGACAGGCCGGTCGGGCCAGGACTACGGTCGACGCATGACCGAGGCCTCGACCGCCACACTGTCGGAACCGTCGCACGGAGGCCGCCTCGCGGCCCGGGCCCTGCGCCAGGCGGGCGTCGAAGTGATCTTCACGTTGTCGGGCGGGCACGTGATGGGCATCTACGACGGTTGCCTCGACGAGGGCATCCAGGTGGTCGACGTGCGCCACGAGCAGGCCGCGGTGCACGCGGCCGACGCGTGGGCCCGGCTCCATCCGGGCACGGTCGGCGTCGCCGTGTTGACGGCCGGTCCCGGCGTGACCGACGGCGTGACCGGGGTGGCCAATGCGTGGCGGGCCAACTCTCCGATCGTGGTCATCGGGGGGCAGGGACCCTTCGACAACCTGCGTCGGGGATCGCTCCAGGAGATGGATCACGTGGCCGTCATGCGCCCGATCACCAAGTGGGCCGATGCGTGCTACCAGACCCACCGCATCGCCGAGTACCTCGAGCTGGCCGTGCGCAACGCCCTTTCCGGTGTCCCCGGACCGTCCTTCCTGGAGATCCCCATGGATGTCCTCCACGGACCGGTCGACCTGAGCCAGGTCACCATGCCGGTGTTCCGCGACTGTCGGGTCCGCACGACCGCGCCTTCCGAGGAACTGGCCGCGGCCGCCGCCGTGATCGACACCGCCCGCCAGCCGATGGTGATGGCCGGCACCGACGTCAAGTGGTCCGAAGCCGGGATGGCCCTCCAGGCGTTCTGTGAGACCACGGGGATCCCGTGCTTCACCAACGGGATGGCTCGAGGCCAGATGCCGATGTCGCATCCGCTGTTCTTCGGTCGGGCCCGCAAGGCCGCCCTCGCCGACACCGACCTCGTGGTCCT
>JAOUEE010000515.1 GCA_029858875.1 Acidimicrobiia bacterium | reverse complement strand
CCGCCGGATCCAACCCTTGGACTGGTCGAGGTCGGGGCGGCCCTGGGGCCGGGGATACCGGGCCAACGCATCGGTGGGCACCGCGGCCGGGCCGGTCGGACGCGCGGGGTCGATGGGGGCCGGATCGTGGTCCAGCCGGTCGGCGATGGACGTCATCGCTTCTGCCTGGCCGTATCGAGGGCGCTGCGCCACAGTGCGATGCCGTCGAAGGCGGCGGGCTGGCGCGCATCGGGGAGGTGGCCGGCCAGGCGACCCAGGGCAGCATCGGCGGCGTCGTTGGCCACGGCCAGGGCCCCGGCTCCCTGCTCGGTCAGTTCGTAGTCCACCCGTCGACGGTCGTCGGTGGCCCGGATGCGGTCGACCAGGCCCTCCTCCACCAGCCCGTTCATCACCGTGGTGACGGTGGGTGGTCGCACGGCCAGGAACCGGGCGATCACGCCACTGGAGGTGATACCCGCGCTCACCAGCGACAGGGCGCGGAACTGCGACGCGGTCAGGCCGGTCTCGTTCACCGCGATCTCGATGACCCGGCTCAGACCGATCACTGTGACGGCGTCGCCCCGTGTCTGTATTTCGTTCGTTGTCATAATAGTTAGCTCAGCTAACCATAGGCCGGACCAACCCTTGCACCCAACGCCGAGTCGTGGGCGAGGGTCGGTCAGGCCTCGGCCGGTGCACCGGTGACCGTGAGCGTGGCCACCATGCCTCGCTCGACGTGCCCGGAGAGGTCGCAGTACAGCTCGTAGGTACCGGGTGTGAGCTGGCCGAGGTCGAGGGTGGCCGTCTCGCCGGGGCGCAGATCGCTGGTGATCGGTCCGCCCCGCAGGCCCACGTTGTGGGGCACCTTGCCCTGGTTGACGGCCTCGAGGCGCACGTCGCCGGCGGCCACGTCCAGGTCGCCGGTGATGGTGAAGTCGCCGAGGGTCAACTGGGCCACCGACGCCCCGTCGCCACCTCCGCCCGAAGAGGCCACGATGAGCGCCAGAACGACCGCACCCGCCACGGCCAAGCCGAGGGCACCGACCAGGCGTCGCCGATCGCGGGCCTTGGCCTGCCGGTATCGCTCCTCGCGTCGGGACGGGCGGTCTGCCATCGCCCGAGCGTGGCCGCGGCCACCGGTCCTCGTGAAGAGGCGAAGGTCCCGCAGGCCGTTCCCGCCGTGGAAGGACCTTTACCGTCCTGGCCGCCGGCGGTACCGTCGGGCTCGGGGACCGCCGCACTCCGGACCAGCCAACACTGGTCGGCGGCGGTTTGACGGGTGGGGACATGGCCGAGTTTCCGACAGCGCTGCAGGACATCACTCCTGCGTGGTTGACCGAGGCGGTGCAGTCCGCCGGGGTCAGCGACGACCGGATCGTGGGCTTCGACGCCGAGCAGATCGGTGCCGGCGTGGGGATCATGGGGCTGCTGTACCGCCTGCACCTCCGGTACGCCAACGGTGTCGGCGGCCCGTCGACGTTGGTGGTGAAGGTGCCATCCCCGCACGAGGGCACCCGCCACGTGGCCAAGACGTTCCGCTTCTACGAGAAGGAGGTGAAGTTCTACCGCGACCTCGCCCACCACACGCCGCTCGGGACCACTCCGGTCGTGCGAGGCGAGTGGGACGAGAACAGCGATGACTTCGTGCTGTTGATGCACGACGTCGTGGGCCGCACCGTGTACGACCAGACCGTTGGGTGCCCTCCCGACGTGGCCGAGGTGGCGGTGCGCGCGCTCGCCCGGCACCACGCCGCCTTCGCCGAGTCGCCGCTGTTCGACCAGCCCGAGCACGCCTGGCTGCCGTTCGGTGCCGACGCGCCCATCCCCGAGGGCGTGGCTCAGGGAGTGGCCGAGGCGTGGGATCCGTTCGTGGAGCGCTTCGCGGCCGACATCCCCGACGACCTGTTGGCCATTGGTCAGGCCTTCCCCGCCAACGCCCGCAGCCTGCTCGAGCAACCCGACGGTCACCCCACGACGCTGGCCCACGGCGACTATCGGCTGGACAACCTCTTCTTCGGTGCCGACGACTCGGTGCTGGCGTTGGACTGGCAGATCGCCACCAAGGCCCCGTGCGGCTACGACCTGGCCTACTTCATCACCCAGAGCATGACCACCGAGGACCGCCGGGCCCATGAGGACAAGCTGATCGCCGCCTACCTCGACGAGCTGGCCGCGGCCGGCCTGGAGCACGATCACGACCAGCTGATG
>JAOUEE010000513.1 GCA_029858875.1 Acidimicrobiia bacterium | reverse complement strand
GGGAAGGTGATGAGCCACGCGTCGCCTCGCTCCTCGAGCCCGAGGGCGCCCAGCAGCCAGGCCCGGTCGGCGACCAGGTCCGGCTCGGCCGATTCCACTCGCACCACGACCGGCTCCGATGCCGGCGCGCTGTCCGCTGCCTGCTCGTCGATGGGATCCACGTTCGCTCCATGGTCGTAGCCGGATGCTCAGCATGCAGATCATGCCCGCGGCTCGTGCCGTCGGGCCCGGGGAGGGGCCCGGTGCCCAGCTCCCCCGTCCTTCGCCGAGCCGGCTCAGGCGATGGCCCGGAATCGAAAGCTGGCCCCGTTGCCGTCCCCCGATTGGGTCGTCACCGGCTGAGCCGGCTGGCGCGTCCCTGTGCGAAAGACCAGGAAACCGCATCGAGCGGCGCGACGCAAGTGGAAACCCACGCTCCGTGAGATCTGCTTTGACATCGACCGCATGCTGTGACGGCAGGTCGGCATCCCGTTCCGACCGCGGGCCGGATTGGCTCCCGTGGCCCGGGGGTCCGAAGATGGCCGGCGTGGAAGCGCGCACGGTCAGATACTCGGTCAACGGCATGTCCCTGGTGGCCGATCACCGAGGCGATCCCGACGCAGCGCCCGTGCTGTTCCTCCACGGTGGTGGGCAGACTCGTCACAGCTGGGCCGGCTCCGCCCGCCGTCTCTCGGACCGGGGCTGGCACACGGTGACCCTCGATGCCCGCGGTCACGGCGAGAGCGAATGGGCCCCCGATGGTGACTATCGCCTGCGGTCGATGGCCCAGGATGTCCTCGAGGTGATCGATGGGTTCGCATCGCCACCCCTGGTGGTGGGGGCTTCGCTCGGTGGCCTGACGGCGATCCTGCTGGAAGGTGACCTGGCACCGGGAGCGAGCGCCGGGGTCGTGCTGGTCGACATCGTTCCCAACTGGAACAACGACGGGGGCGAGCGCGTCCGCGAGTTCATGACCGATCGCATGACCGAGGGTTTCGCCTCGCTCCAGGAGGTGGCCACCGCGGTGGCCACCTACAACCCCGGTCGACCGCCGCCCACCGACCTCGACGGGCTCAAGAAGAACCTTCGTCACCGCGACGGCCGTTGGTATTGGCATTGGGATCCCCACTTCCTGACCCCGGCGCCGGGAAACCCGGGTGGACCGCCGGGCGAGGTCGCCGATCGTGAGGCGCTGATGACCTGGACCGGTCGCATCGGGTCGCCCATGATGCTGGTGCGGGGCCGGACCAGCGACGTGGTGGCCGAAGCCGACGCCCGGGTCTTTCGCCAGGCCTTCCCCCACGTCGAGTTCGTCGATGTCTCCGGCGCCGGGCACATGGTGGCCGGCGATCGCAACGACGTGTTCACCGACGCGGTCGTCGACTTCCTGGAGCGGCATCACCGCCGCGCTGATCAATCGGCGCTCGATGGGAGCGGAGGCGCCGGTGGGGTCCAGGATGAGTCGAATGGCCCTGTCTGAGCCCTGCGGAGCGAGCCAGACTTGATCCGACCGACCGAGGACCCCCCTGAATGACCCGAAGACTGCTTTCGTGTCGGCGTTCGCGAATGACCATGAGTCGAGGGCTGACGTTCGAGTTCGAGGATGTCGTGAGCCAGTGCGACGACGCTATGGTCCTCACCGCGGCCGAGGTCCCCACCGAGTCGGTCGGTCGACTGGCGTGGCGAGCCACGAGGGCGGCCGGGCTGCTCGTCGACCGACGGGCGGCGCATGGGGGCGACGAGCTCGTGTTCGCCATGGCCCAGTCACCCACCGATCTGGCCGATCACATGGCCCACCGTTCGCTGATCCGCGCCGCCGAGGTGCGGGCGGCGTACATCGAGGAGATGTGGATGCGCAACATCCCGCTCCAGCCCGATGTCCGGCGGTTCATGCACGAGTTCGACCACGTCTTCGTCGGCTGTGAGGCAACGGTCGGTCTCCTCGCCGAGCACCTGGATGTCCCGGTGAGCTACCTGCCGCCGTCGGTCGACACCGATCGCTTCGCCGCCGACCCTTGGCCCCCCGCCGCCATCGATGTGTATGCCATGGGGCGGCGCCAGCCCGACCTCCACGACGCGTTGGCCGCCTGGGCCGATGCCGATCCGTCGCGCTTCTACCTGTTCGACACCTTCGCCGGGAATCCGCCCGTGGCCGACCATCGCCAGCATCGGGACAAGCTCGCTGACCTCATCCGGCGGTCGCGCTACCTC
>JAOUEE010000514.1 GCA_029858875.1 Acidimicrobiia bacterium | reverse complement strand
GAGCCGATCGAGGGTCTGCTCACCACCGTGGCCTGGACCATCGACGGACGAACCGACTACGCCCTGGAGGGAGCGATCTTCTCCACCGGCGCCACCATCCAGTGGCTCCGCGACGGGCTGGGCATCATCGACGAGGCGGCCGAGGTCGGACCGTTGGCCGCGTCGGTGGCCGACGCCGGCGGTGTGGTCATCGTCCCGGCGTTCACCGGGCTGGGGAGTCCCTGGTGGGACCCCTACGCCCGGGGCACCGTCTTGGGACTCACACGCGGATCGGGCCGGGCCGAGCTGGCCCGCGCCGCCATCGAGTCGATGGCCTTCCAGACCCGGGACGTGGTCGACGCCATGGTCGCCGCCTGCGGCGCGCCACTCGCCGAGCTCAACGTCGACGGGGGCGCCGCCGTCATGGACCTGCTGCTCCAGATCCAGGCCGACCAGCTCGGCGTACCCGTGACCCGCGCCGCTGTGGCCGAGACCACGGCGCTGGGGGCGGCGTACCTGGCCGGGATCGCCGAGGGGGTGTGGGACGGCACCGAGACGGTGAGACGCAACTGGGTCGGCGAAGCCACGTTCGAGCCGGCCACCGACCGGTCGGGGGCCGACTCCGACTATGCCCGCTGGCGCGAGGCGGTCAGCCGATCGCGCGACTGGGCCCGCTCCTGAGAGGGCGGGCGGGGTGTCACGCGCCGAGGTCGGGTAGCGCTTCGCGCAGACCGCGGATGGCCTGAGCGATGCGATGCTCGTTCTCGATCAGCGCGAAGCGGACATGGCCCTCGCCGCCCGGACCGAACCCGACGCCTGGCGAGACGGCGACATTGGCCTCGCGGACCAGCCGGGACGCGAACTCGACCGACCCCTCGGCCCGATAGGGCTCGGGAATGGGAGCCCAGGCGAACATGGTCCCCCGTGGCGGCTCCATCTCCCAGCCGATGCGCGACAACCCGCCGCAGAGGGCGTCGCGGCGACGCTGGTAGATCTCTCGAACCACCGCCGGATGATCGTGGGCCTCGTTGAGGGTGACCGTGGCCGCGATCTGGATGGGCTGGAAGGTGCCGTAGTCCAGGTACGACTTGAGCTTGGCCAGGGCGGCGACGATCTCGGGATTGCCGACCAGGAAGGCCACCCGCCAGCCGGCCATCGAGAAGCTCTTGGTCATGGAGTAGAGCTCCACGGCCACATCCTTGGCGCCGGGGACCTCGAGGATCGACGGGGGCGAGTAGCCGTCGAATCCGAGGTCGGCATAGGCGAAGTCGTGGACGAGCACCACGTCGCGTTCGTGGGCGAAGTCGACCACCTTCTGCATGAACTCCAGGTCGACGCAGGTCGTGGTGGGGTTGTGCGGAAAGGACAGGACGATCACCCGTGGTTTGGGCCACGAGTACTCCCAGCGTTCCTGCATGGCATCGAAGAAGTCCTCACCGGTGCTGAGGGGGATCTCCCGCACCTCGGACCCCGCGAACAGTGGGGCGTACAGATGGATCGGGTACGAGGGCGACGGCACCAGCGCGGCATCTCCCGGCTGGAGCAGGGTCCACATCAGGTGGGAGAACCCCTCCTTGGCCCCGATGGTGTTGATCACCTCGGTCTCGGGATCGAGCTCCACCCCGAACCGTCGCAGGTACAGTCCGGCGATGGCGGCCCGGAGCTTGGGGATGCCCCGACTGGCCGAATAGCGGTGGTTGCGCGGGTTGCGCGCCGCCTCGGCCAGCTTCTCGATGGCCAGGTCGGGAGACGGGAGATCGGGGTTCCCGAAGCCCAGGTCGACGATGTCCTCACCCGCTCGGCGCGCCTCGACCTTCAACGAATCGATGATGGTGAACACATACGGGGGCAGTGCGTTGATGCGCCGGAATTCCATGCGGGGAGGCTAACCGGCGACCACCGCACGCCGTCCGATCGGGACGTCGCGATTGCGTCGCGGATACCGGCGCCGTCGATCAGACGGCGACCGCGACCTCGATCACCGAGCAGCGGGCCTGCTCCGGCGTGAGGATACGAGCCCAGTCCACGATCTCGGCCCGGTCGGTGAGCAGGACCACCTGCACGGCTGCCGACAGGTTCTTCACTGCGGTCAACACGGCGAACAAGATGTCGGAGTCCAGCTCGTCGAAGGCCCGATCGATGAACAGCGGCAGCGATCCCGAGTAGCCGCAGTCCCGCAGCTGCGAGACCCGATCGGCGACCTGGCGGACC
>JAOUEE010000512.1 GCA_029858875.1 Acidimicrobiia bacterium | reverse complement strand
TGGGCTACCTGGACGAGGACGACTACCTCTACCTCACCGATCGCAGCGCCGACCTCATCATCTCGGGCGGCGTCAACGTCTACCCGGCCGAGATCGAGGCCGAGCTGCTGGATCACCCTGCGGTGGGCGACGTGGCCGTGATCGGGGTACCCGATGCCGAGTGGGGCGAGTCGGTGCTGGCCGTGGTCGAGCTCCAGCCGGACCGGGTCGCCTCGGATGGGCTGGCCGCAGAGCTGATCGCCCACTGCCGAAGCCGCCTGGCCAACTACAAGTGCCCGCGAGCGGTGGACTTCGTCGACCGGCTGCCCCGGGCCGACAACGGAAAGCTGTACAAGCGACGCATCCGGGACCAGTACCGTGCCCGAGCCACCGAGGCGGGAGCCGGGCCGTGAGCGGCATCTGCGCCGGACAGGTGGCCCTCGTCAGCCCAGGCCGGGAGCGCCTAGCCGACCACGTTTCGGGGCGCGGGCGGCGATCGGGCGGCGGCTGAGCCACGGGCTCACCGACGCCGACCGCGGACCATTGGTCGTCGGGGCCGGTCGCGGATACGGTCTGACCAGAGGCGATGTTCGCTGGCCAACGGCCATTTTCGGGGGAACGATGCAGAGATCACGAGTCGTGACGGTGGTGCTGGCCACATTGGCGGCGCTGCTGGCGGTGGTCGCTCCGGCCGGGGCGGAGCAATCGCCATCGGCCGGGCACCAATACCTTCCCATCGTCTTCGTCCATGGTCAGTCGGGCTCGGCCCAGCAGTTCGAGACCCAGGCCCTCCGCTTCACCAGCAACCGCTATCCACAGCGACTGCTGTACGCCTTCGAGTACGACACCGGGCCGTCGACCAACGACCTGGAAGCCCTCGATGACTTCATCGACGACGTGCTGGCCGAGACGGGCGCCCCCCAGGTGTACGCCATCGGCCACTCGCGGGGCACCTCGGTGTGGACCAGCTACCTCTTCCCGGACGAGGGCGGCATCGACGGCAGCCCCAAGGTGGCGAAGTACGTGAACATCGACGGCCGCTCCCCCGAGGAGCTCCCCGGCGGCGTGCCCACCATCGGCATCTGGGGCGAGTGGAACACCGCCGGGAGCGGTTACAACCGGCGAGGTGACACCAACGCCCAGATCGGCCCCGACCCGGCCGCCAACTTCTACTTCGGAGGCAAGTCCCACACCGAGGTGGCCACGTCCGCCGAAGCGTTCGCGGTGATGTACGAGTTCCTCACCGGACGCCGGCCCGCCACCACCGACGTGGTCCCCGAACCGCCAGGGCAGGTGCGGGTGTCAGGTCGTTCTGTGCTGTTCCCGCAGAACGAGGGCTACGACGGCGCGACGGTCGAGGTCTGGCGGGTTCGTCCCTCCACCGGTCAGCGGATCGGCACCCGGGCCCGGGCGACGATGACCATCGATTCCACCGGCGACTTCGGACCCGTTTCGGTGAACGGACGCCACCACTACGAGTTCGCCGTCACCCGGCCCGAGGACGGCCTGGTCCAGCACTTCTACTTCGAGCCCTTCGGCCGAAGCGACCACTTCGTGCGGTTGCAGAGCAGCCGGCCCGACGAGGGCATCAGTCCCTTCCTGCCCAAGGGTGACGAGTTCGTCGGGATCAACGTCATCCGCATGCGCGAGTTCTGGGGAGACCAGGGCGCGTCGAGCGACACGTTGGCCATCGATGGACTGAACGTACTGCGTCCCGACACCAGCCCGCGCTCGGCGGTCAACCTGGCCGTGTTCATCCACGATGACGGCACCGACGGGCTCACCGATCTGGACAAGGGTGTGATCTTCCCGTTCTCCTTCATCGGTTTCCTCACGGGGGTGGACGTGTTCGTCCCCGCCTCCCCCGGTGGTGAGGACACGATCGCCATCACCGAGGTGGCGCGGGGTGCCTCGACGGCGGTGATCAACGTGCCCAACTGGCCCTCCAGCGAACACCGTGTCTCGGTGCAGTTCCGCGACCACACCCAGACCCGCGAGGCCTTCCCGTAGTGGCGGCACAAGGGGTCGCGGTGGCCTGTGCCGGCATGGCGCCATGACCGATCTGCGATTCGGGGTGTTCATCCCCCAGGGCTGGAAGATGGAGTTGGCCTCGATCGCCGACCCGGCCGACAAGTGGCAGCGGGCCGTCGACATCTCGGTGCTGGCCGAGGAGCTCGGCTACGACTCGTTGTGGGTTTACGACCACTTCCAC
>JAOUEE010000511.1 GCA_029858875.1 Acidimicrobiia bacterium | reverse complement strand
GTGGTCAGGATCTTGTTCCCGTTGAACGAGAAGATCGCGGCCTGGCCGAATGATCCCGCCGGGCGGCCCCGGTGGGTCGCGCCCAGGGACTCGGCCGCGTCCTCGATGAGGGGCACATGGTGACGGTCGCAGATCTCCTCGAGGCGGGTGTAGTCGGCACACCGGCCGTACAGGTCGACGGCGATCACGGCGCCGATGGCCCGTCCCTGGCGCCGAGCAGCGGTCAGCTCGTCGTCCACGAGGCCGGGATCGAGGTTCCAGGACCGGGTCTCGGAGTCGATGAAGACTGGTCGCGCGCCCACGTACGTCACCGCGTTGGCGGTCGCGGCGAACGTGAGTGTCGGCACGATGACGTCATCTCCCGGGCCCACGCCGGTCAGGAGCAGAGCCAGGTGCAGCCCGGCGGTGCCACTGTTGAGGGCGGCCGCCTGGGTCGTTCCGGCGGCGTCGGCCAGCTCCTTCTCGAAACCGTCGACTTCGGGCCCCAGCGGGGCGATCCAGTTGGAGTCGAAGGCCCGCAGCAACGCCTCGCGATCCTGCTCGGTCACATGGGGTGGCGACAACAGAATGGGGGGCACGATGTCCTCGGGGGGCCGGCTCACGTTCCTGTTCCTTCGGCCGATAGGCACCCGCATTCAAGGCCGAATGGCCCATGACCACTGGGCCGGACACCCCGAGAGGCATCACCCGCGCGTATGGAGTTCCTGCGATTCTTCCGAGTGCTTCGGCGTCGCTGGCGTCTGATCGCCGCCCTGTCGGTGCTGGGCGTGGTGGCCGGCTACGTGTCGGCCACGGTGGCCGAGGAAGCCGATCCCCTGCCCGTCGAGATCACCCGCTACTCGGCCACGCACACCCTGGTCGTGGACGAGAACCTCCCGCAGGAGGTCCGCACCCTCGACATCCGCAACCTGGCCCAGGTCGCCCAACGGGTCACCCACGGCGATGTGCCGGCCACGGTGGCGCTGCTGCTCGGTCGGGACGAGGCCGATGTGGCCACCCGACTGCACGTGCTGGTGGACAGCAACGCTCAGGTCATGGAGATCACTGCTGTCGCCGAGACGGCCGACGGTGCGGTGGAGCTGTCCGACGAGCTCGCCGACGAGCTCATTCGCTTCCTCGAGCGCGAGGCCTCCGAGCTCTTCGCCGCCGAGGTGACCGCGTTGGAATCCCGGTTGGCCACGGCCGAGCAGGACCTCACCGACGTGCGGGCCGAACTGGCCGCCGCCCGCGCCGCCGGCGACGAGGGCCAGGTCGCGCTGCTGACCGAGCGCGAGACCCTCTACGAGTCCCAGCGAGGGCGGGCCGAGGTGGAACTGGTGTCGCATCGGGCCGAGGGCGAGCCGATCGTGCCCATCGAGACGCTGGAGACGGCCGGCGCCACCCAGATCAGCGACAACGACTACGAAGCTGCCCGGCGGGCCGCGCTGGCCGGCGACAACATCGATCTGGGCACCGCAGCCGAGAGCGGCGCCCGCAGCTCGGGTTCGCGCCGCTCGGGCCTTCCCATTCCGGACAGCCCCGGCGCACGCGCCGTGCTGGGAGGCATCGTCGGTGCGCTCATGGCCGTCGGGTTCATCCTGGTGCTGGATCGCCTCGATCCCCGCCTGCGCACCAAGGAGGACATCGAGCTGGCCATCGACATCCCGGTGATCGCCGAGATCCCGCCGCTCAGCCGGCGTCAGCAACGCGAGACCGACGTGCTGGCATTCAGCGCCCCGCGGTCGCGCGCCGCCGAGGCCTACCGCGTGCTGCGCTCGGCCATCGACTACGCCGACTCGGCCAATCCCGGCCGCGCCGGCGCCCACGTGGTGCTGGTCACCTCGCCCGGTCCCTCGGAGGGCAAGACGACCTCGGTGGCCAACCTGGCCGTGGTGCTGGCCGAGGCCGACAAGGACGTATTGGTCGTCAACTGCGACTTCCGCCGCCCGCGGCTCACCGACTACCTGGGCGGGGAGGACCGGGCGCAGCACGTGAACCTCACGTCGGTGCCCGGTGTGCACCTCATCACCCACGTGCTGCCCGAGGACTCCAACCCGACCCCGGCCGACGTGCTCGCCGCCCAGCGTCGGGTCATCGAGCGGGCTCGGGAGCGCTTCGACGTGGTCCTGTTGGACACGGCGCCCCTGCTGACCACGAACGACGCGACCGACGTCCTGGAGTCGGCCGACCAGGTCGTGATGGTGTTCGGCGCCGGACGC
>JAOUEE010000510.1 GCA_029858875.1 Acidimicrobiia bacterium | reverse complement strand
CATCGACAGTGCCTGCGTCAGCCCGGCCAGGTCGTCTTCGGTGTTCGAGAACACGCCGTGGGCGTTGTTCCGCGCCATCACCCTTCGGGCCAGCCAGTTGCGGGACACCCCACCGTGCAACAGGGTCGCTCCGAATACGACGGCACCAGGGTTCGCCGCGGCCTTCAGGTGGTCGAACACCACGGCTTTGGACCCGATGGTCCCGGGCAGGCAGTGCAGCACGTAGTTCAACCCGACCGAGTCGAACCCTGGCGCATCCAGGTCGATCGGCTGGAGGATGTCGGCGGCGAACAACTCGGGGTCGTAGCGACACAACCGATGGGCCGCCACCGCGAGGCAGGCCTCGTTGGCATCCATCAGTCCGACACGCGGGTCACCTGGTGGGTGGCGGCAACGGTCGACGAAGAACCCCGTCCCCACCCCGACGTCGAGGTGGTTGGACGTGATGTGGGCGTCGTAGTGCGCCAGGATCACCGACGACGGGCACCGCCACGCGATTCGCGAGAAGAACCCCAGAATGGCCACGTCGTACACCGCCAGCGAGCGCTCGGTGTAGAAGGCGTGGCCAGCGGCCACCTGATCGGGGGTGACCGGCGTTGTCGATCTCGAGTTCTCCACACCCGTACTGACGATCTCTGGCGGAGCGCGGGTGACACCCCGTGGGAATCACGATCGACCACCACGGCGCTGGCCGCCGACCGCTCCCCGACCGACTCGACGCAGCGATCGCGGCGCGGCGGGGTCTCGGGACCACCACCACGCGCCGAGGGCAGCGAGGGCGGCCACCATCCACCATCGAGGGCCATGGTCGCGACGACCGACCTGCGGGAGCCATTCGACGTACAGGGAAAGGGCGCTGGAGGCGGCGATGGTCATGAGCGTTGACATGACTGCAGCCAGACCGGCGGGGTGCGTCCCGTCGCGCACCAACCGGGACGCGAAGGCCACCGACATCGCCAATGCGGCGGTCGTCTCGGGTAGGCGACCACGTACGGGCCCGAGCGGCGCACCGGCCAGATGGACGCTGATCGCAACGGCCGCCCAGCACAAGGCCACCGCCGCCGCGATCAGCGCGGCACGCGTCCAGCACCGGGTCGAGCGCGGCGTGGCACACGACGAAAGCGTGACCTCTGCGGCATCGTCCATCGCGAAGCCAGCGCAGGTGGCGCCGCTGAGGCCGGCCCAGGTGATGAAGACCGACAGGTCCTGGTGCCCCCGGGCCGCGGCGTACACCGACGGCGCAGCCGCGATCGCGATCACGGCTCCCAATGGGGTTCGGGTCATCGTCCGCAGCAGCGGCCCCGTGATGACGAGTGGGACGATGGTCACCATGACCATGCCGTGCCACACCTGACGAGCGCGACGCTCGAGCGGAACGGGCGGCGATCCACCCGTCGGCGAACAGGCGAGCAGGGGATCAACACGAGCTGACGGGTTCGATGTGATCTGCCGGGCCGACGGGTTCGAGCCCGACCGCAACCAGCAACTCGTCGGTCGAGGTGTCGGGTGCGAGCCACCTGGCCCAGTTCTCCCGCAGGACTCCACGGACGATCTCTGGATCGTGGGCAATCAGCGCGCGAGCGGCGGCCACGTCCTGGGGCGCCCACTGCACATCAGATCGGCAACCGTCCTCGGACGGCCACACATCGCCCGCCTCGCTGGCCGTGGCCGACGAGTAGGGCGTGAGGATGTCGTGCGTGACCTCAGCCGGTAGTCCAGCGGTTCCCAGCCAGAGCAACACCACCCCTCGGGCTTCACCCGCGACGAGGTGGTTCACTCCGGCGTCACCACCCACAGGCACTCCCAGCGCATTGGCGGCCAGCACGAAGCGCGCCTGGGCCAGGGCCTTGTCACTGCTGGCGAACGGCATCCGCACGGTGCCTGCATCGCTCGGCTCGAGCCGTTGCCTCACCGGACCGGGGAGCCGCGCCGGGTCCGAGGGAAGGAACTGAAGAACGATCGGCGGATCCACCGGACTCCCGGGCAGGGCCTCGGCCACCGGGGTGAGGGCGTGGACCACAGTTGCACCGTGGTCCTCGTAGGGCGCCAGGGCGCACAGCTCCACCTGTTCGGCAAACTGCTCGCAGGTCTGGTCCGAGGTCGTTCCCGCGGCGTAGGCGGCCAGCCGATCAGCAGTCGAGTCGGTCAGGGGTCGAAGGGTGAGGACCAGGCCGACCAACAGCACGGCCAGCCCGACCAGG
>JAOUEE010000148.1 GCA_029858875.1 Acidimicrobiia bacterium | reverse complement strand
CCGGACCCGTTGCGCTTCGACCCCGACCGATTCGTCGACCCACCAGCAGAGGCGAAAGCGTTGGCCGACATCGCGTGGGTCCCGTTCGGTCACGGCG
The DNA here is from genome assembly GCA_029858875.1 of Acidimicrobiia bacterium. GTDB lineage: Bacteria > Actinomycetota > Acidimicrobiia > Acidimicrobiales > SHLQ01 > JAOUEE01. Next base: position 8,983 of record JAOUEE010000148.1, on the reverse strand, counting down.
CCAGGAACTGCATCGGCTTAGCGCTCGCCCAGATGGAGTTGACACTGATCATCTCCCGGATGGCCCAGCGCCTCGACATCGCAGCCGAGAGCGACCAGATCCCCCAACCGATCGGAATGGTCGTGAACAGGCCGACCGGCGGCGCCCACATGAAGGTTCGACCGCGCGTCTGAGAGCAGCGTCAGCGTCAGGCCGCGAGCTGACGCAACATGATCAGCGAGCCCGAACTCGACAATCGCCGTTCAAATCCCTCGTCGGCACCCTCGGAGAAGGAGTGCAGAACGGATCACCGGAGCCAGTCGCCATCGCCGATCTCACACCCACCCCGGATCCATTCGAGGCCAACGGGAGTTCACCTCTCGGGCTCGGCTCGGGCGGTAGCTTTCATCGGCCGAATTCGGACTCCCCGCAACGCTCTGACCAGGGCAAACGCACCCCACATCACGCCCGGGTGAAATTCCCTCCAGCTCCACCCCCCCCTCGAAATTGCCGGGATGATGGCGGCCCCGCGCGCGTGAGCACCGCAATCTCGGTGGCTCAAGGCGGTGGGCGGTGGCGTCGATGCTCGGGCGGTGATGCGCTCCCTCGTTTCCATCCTCGCGACCGCACTTCTCGCGGCCGGATGCAGTAGCGGGGCCCAGGACGTCCAGGTCGGTACCGAGACCACCCCTGCGGATCCGGATCCGATACCCACCGCGGCCGTGACCACCACCACCACGTCGGCCCCGGTGCTCGGCGACCTCCATCTCGACCCGGCGTCGGTTCTCCTGACGCCGTCTGATGTACCCGCGCCCTGGGATCTCACGGGCGAGAGCGAGTTCGACGGATACGACATCGGGCCCAACCAATCCGACTGCGACACGTACTGGACGCTCGACTCGGTGGCGGCCCATCCGGTCGCCTCGCGCCTGTGGTTCCAGCCGGGCGCCAACCTCGACCACGATGCCTTCGACGCCGGCGTGCCGGCGGCCGAACAGTTGCTGGCCGCCGCGAAGTCCCTGCCCGCCGATTGCCCGTCGATCCGCTGGAACGAGGGTGGAGCACTCGTCGTCACCCACCTCCCCATCGCCGTCGACGGGGTCGTCTCCATCCAGCTGACCAGCGACGTCGGCGAGGTGCAGTGGCTGGCCTACGCGGCGCGAGCCAATGTCGTGAGCCGAGTGCGCTACGTCCACTTCGGCATCGAGCCGGGAGCCGCAGTGCCCACCGAGGCGCTCGACGACTTCGCCCGCGTGGTCGCCGCCATGGCGCGCCGCCTCGACCAGTCGGCCCCCGAGACGCCGACCACGACCACCTCCGTCGCGCCTGCTCCCCCGACCACCCGGCGCGTGGACACGACGCAACCACCCGACCCAGCGTTCGAGCACCCGCTCAGCGCAGCGCTGCTGACCGAGGAGGAGCTGACCACAGGCCTCGAGGTGCAATCGGTCGACCCCCACCTGCCAGAGCAGGCCACCGACGGCTGGATCGGCGGCTGTCCGGCCAGCGAGTCCATCGTCACCCTCGACCGCTGGTTCTCCCTCCAACAGGAGATGGTCGGGCCGGGCTCGGACGCACTGCAGATCGTCGGACGGGCACCCACCGCCGCCGCAGCCGAGACGGCGGTGGCCCAGTTCGCGGCCATGGCGGAATGTGACCCGACGCTCGACGAGGCCTTCGCCGAGACCACGTTCACCGGCGGCGTGCTGTCGGGGATCGGTCCGGGCACCGCGGCGGTCCTGTCCATCGAGCTCCCCGAAGGTCACTCGGCAGTCTTCGTGGCCTACCACGTGCAGGCGATCGTCGGCGTGCTGCTCGTGAACCAGGCGGGAAGCCCACCCGGCATCGAGAACCACGCCGCCATGCTGACCGCCGCACTGGAGCGCGCGGCAGCACTCTGACCGCAGAACCGAAATGGCAGGGATGATGGCGGTGCAGCGCGCGTGAGCACCGCAATTTCGGTCAGGGGGCGGTGGCGAGGGCCTCGCCGTGGACCACGATGAAGACGCCGTCGTCGGCTCGGCTCCAGCGGCGCCAGGCATCGCTGATGGAAGCCAGTTCGGCGGCATCGCTCAGTCCGTACTCCACCGCCTGGACGCCATAGGACGAATCCCGGACCCGATCGGCCCAGACCTCGCCCCACCAGGATCGGTCCTCGGCCGACGCATAGGTCCACGTCGAACTGGAGAAGGCCACGTCGACGAAGCCCGCAGCCGCCACCCAGCGCTTGAGGAACCGACCGGCATCACACTCGGCCCCGTTGCGGCGGGTGACCGCGGTGTACAGCTCCAACCAACGGTCCAACAGCGGGTCGCGCGGCGACCAGGCGAAGGCGTGGTAGTCGCTGTCGCGCACCGCCAACACCCCGCCGGGCCGCAACACCCGGCGCATCTCGGTGAGGGCCCGCACCGGGTCGGACACGTGCTGGAGTACCTGGTGGGCGTGCACCACGTCGAACTCGCCATCGCCGAAGTCCAGGGCATAGCCGTCACCGACGAGGAAGCGCACGTTGGCGACCCCCGCCGCCACGGCCTCGGTCGACGCCTGATCGATCACGTCGGCGTCCACGTCGACACCGACAACGACACCGGGGGCGACGCGGCCGGCCAGGTCGAGGGTGATGGTGCCCGGACCACAACCCACATCGAGCAGCTGCTGGCCGGGCTCGAGGTGGGCCAGGAGGTACCCGGCCGAGTTCTCCGCCGTGCGCCAGCGATGGCTGCGCAACACCGACTCGTGGTGGCCATGGGTGTAGCGATCGTTCACCGTCGCATCCTGTCAGATCGACCGGATGTGCCGGTGGGCCATTCGGACGGCATAGTTGACGCTGGGCCCCACCGGCCGAAAGGAAGACCGATGAAGGGCATCATTCTCGCCGGCGGCACCGGATCACGGCTGCATCCCATCACGCTGGGCACCTCCAAGCAGTTGCTGCCCGTCTACGACAAGCCGATGATCTACTACCCGATCTCGGTGCAGATGTTGGCCGGGATCCGCGAGATCCTCATCATCACCACACCGGAGGACCAGGCGGCCTTCCAACGGCTGCTCGGCGACGGCAGCCAATGGGGCGTCTCGCTCTCCTACGCCATCCAACCCAACCCCGAGGGACTGGCCCAGGCCTTCCTCATCGGCGCCGACTTCCTCGCCGGCCAGGGCGCGTGCCTGGTTCTGGGCGACAACCTGTTCTACGGCGCCGGCCTGTCCGATCTCCTCACCAAGGCGGGGACGAAGGAATCGGGTGCCAGCATCTTCGGCTACCACGTCAACGACCCCGAGCGGTACGGCATCGTCGAGCTCGACGAGCTGGGGACGCCGGTGTCGATCGCCGAGAAGCCCGAGCGGCCCAGGAGCAACTGGGCCGTCACCGGCCTGTACTTCTTCGACGGCCGGGTGGTGGAAGCGGCCGACTCGGTCGAGCCATCGGCTCGCGGCGAGCTCGAGATCACCTCGGTGATCGACTACTACCTGCAACGGCGCGAACTGGAGATGCTGCCGCTCAACCGGGGCTACGCCTGGCTCGACACGGGCACGTTCGACTCCATGGTCGAGGCGGCCGAGTTCGTCAGGGTGATCGAACATCGTCAGAACGCCAAGATCGCCTGCCTCGAGGAGATCGCCTGGGAGGCGGGCTGGATCACCGACGCCCAGCTGCGCGCCGCCGGCGAGGGCATGGCCAAGAACGCATACGGCCGGTACCTCCTGAACCTGCTGTAGGGCACCGGTCAGCAACGTCGGGGGTTCACTATCCTCGGCCCATGGACGGCATCACCTTCAACGTGGGGGCACCACAGGCCGCGAACGGTGCCGAGCTGCGCGCCGTGGCCCGCCGGGCCGAGAAGCTCGGGTACACCGCGTTGTGGGCGCCGGATCATCCCGGCGCGGTGGCGTCACCGTTCGTACTGCTGGCCCACGCGGCCGCCGCCACCACCACCTTGCGGCTCCAGACGTACGTGCTGAACGCGGGCCTCCGCGAGCCTCTCCAACTGGCCAGCGACGTGGCCACCCTCGACGCGCTGTCCGATGGGCGGTTCACCCTGGGGCTCGGTGCCGGCCACACCCCGGCCGAGTGGGAAATGCGGGGGCACCAGCGCCCGTCGCCCGCCGATCGGATCGCCCGAATGGTGGACGTCGTCGACGCCACACGCCACCTGCTGAGCGGTGCCGTCGTCTCCCGTTCCTCGGCCCACCTCACCTTGCGTGACGCCCAGCTCAGCGCACCACGACCGGTCCAGGACCCGGTTCCCCTCCTGGTGGGTGGCGCCAACCCCCGCGTGGTGGACTTCGCCCTCGAGCATGCCGATGTGGTGGGTCTCAGCGGTCTGGGCCGAACCCTCGCCGACGGCCACCTCCACGAGACGCGCTGGGGTCAGGACGAGCTCGACGCGCTGGCCCGACAGCTGGCCCATCGCCGGCCCGACACCACCATCGACGCCCTGGTCCAGTTCGTGAAGATCACCGATCACCGCGACGCCGACGCCGAGCGCTTCGCCGAGCGATGGACGACGTCCACCGCCCGGGAGGTCCTGGGCTGCCCGTTCGTGTTGCTCGGGACCCTCGACCAGATCGCAGCCGAGATGGCGGTCCACCGGGAACGCTTCGGCATCACCAGCTACTCGGTGCGAACGGCGGCCATGGAAGCGATGGCACCGCTGATCGGCGACTGACTCGACCCTCAGTCCCCCACCAGGGCGGACACCCCGTCGCCCGACAGCTCGTCGGCCCCGACCGGACGACTGCTCATGGCCATCAGCAGGGCCTCTCCGGCCCCCGAGACCAGTGGCCCGTCGCCGTGGGACCACTCCATGTCGGTCGCCTCGAAGCGCAACCCCTCGATGGCCTTCGGGTCGATGATGTTGCGGGCCATCTTGTGCGTGGTCAGGAACTCGAGGGCGGTGGCCACGCTGGTGGCACTCAACTCGCTGCCCAGGTCGAGTGACCGCCTGACGTCCTGGGTGTGGATGGCCACATCGGCCAGCGACATCTCGGGAGGGAACATCGGCAGTTTCGACGGCTTGGCCGCGCCGTCCCGGAGCGAGGCGACGAGCTCGCTCTGGCTTCGAGCCCCCAGCTTTCGCGCCATGCGATCCGCCGCCTTGTCGTAGTTGAAGCCGGACCTCGCCATGTTGAGGAAGAACGTGGGCAGGCCCAGATCCACGAACGATGTGAGATGGCCCGCCACCTCACGAGCCCGCCACTGACCGCACAACGTCGGGCCGTTGAACTGCTCGTCATCGAGTCCCTCGATGAGATCGGCGAAGGCCCGCCGATTCTCGGCGACAAGCTCCCATCCGTCTGCCACGATTGATTCCTCCCGGGTCGTCTGCCGCATCGACTCTAGGACAGACCCGATCGGCGCCGCCTGGAGCAAGCCCATGACCGTTGGTCCCCTGCACACCGTCGCCGCCGACGTCCACCACACCGACGTGGCCGAACTGTTCCCCGGCATCGATCACGTGGCGTACCTGCTCACCGTCGACGACGAGAACATCTGGCTCTACAGCTCGCTGGTCACCGACCGCCACCTGGCCGCCATCGAGGCACTCGGCGGTGTCGACCGGCAGTACCTGAACCATCGTGACGAGGCCTCGCCGGGCTGTGACATCATCCGCGACCACTTCGGTGCGCCGCTGCACTGTCACGTCGCCGAGCGAGAGGCGGTGCAGGCGGTCACCGGCGTCGATGCCACGTTCGAAGAGCGCCACCAGATCACCCCTTCACTCGAGGCCCGTCCGGCCGCCGGCCACGTCGCGGGCTCCACCACGTTCGTGCTGCGCCACGAAGGCAAGACCACGCTGTTCCCCAGTGACACCGTCTACCCGCTGTACGGCGAGTGGCACACCTTCCTCGACGAACGCAGCGACCCCGAGGCCATGCTCAGCACGCTGGATCTGTACGACGAGCTCGACGTCGACCTGATCTGCCCCAGCCTCTTCGCCGGCGAGACGGTCACCGAATCGGTCTCGGCCGACCGCTGGCACACCATCGTCGAGGACTGCCGCGTCGAGACGCAGCGCATCATCGACGAGCGCTCCTGACGTGCACGAGACGACCCAGGATCTGATCCGCCTCCAGGACCTGATGGACCGCAGTCACCAACAGGCCGGTGCGCACCTGCGGTCGATCATCACCCCCGAGCGCCGGCTCTCGGCCGAGGAACTGGCCCAACGCCTCACCGGCATGCGACTGCTGGCCCTGGCCACCGTGTCGTCGGCCGGCCATCCACGGGTGAGTCCGGTCGACGGCATCTTCTACCGCGGCGAGTTCTGGTTCGGATCGGCCCCCAACGCCCTGAAGTCCACCCACATCGCCACCAACCCACACGTGAGCGCCACGCACGTCCCCGAAGAAGCCCTGGGGGTCACCGTGCACGGCGTGGCGCACCGCGTCGACCTGGACGATGCCCGGCACCGGGGATTCTGCGACACCTGCGTCGACATCTACGGCGAGGGGTGGAACGACTGGGGTGACGGCGCGGCCTATGCCCGCATCGAGGCCAGCCACCTCTTCGTGTTCTCGATGGACGAGGATCCCTGAGACCCGACCGCAGCCGGCTACTCGTACCAGATCTCGATCTCGTTGCCGTCGGGATCGAGCAGGAAGAGGTACGGCAGCCCCGGCCCCCACTCCCCCTGGCGCACGATGGTGGCGCCCAGCGCGTCGGCCTCGGCCCGAGCCTGATGGATGTCGGCCGGGTCGGTGAGACGGAATCCGATGTGATCGATGCCGCCGCGCACGCCATGCCCCTGGCGTCGCTCGAACACCAGCACATCGTGTGGTCCCGGCCCAAGGGCCTGGACGGTGTCGACCTCCCGAACGCACTCCCGCACCCCGAAGAGACGGCCGTAGAAGGCCAATGCCGCATCGGGGTCGGCTACTGAGAGGCTCACGTGGGTCAGGCCGTGTGTGCGCACCACGTGGCCCACGGTAGAACAGCGGGCATGGATCCGCTCACCGTCACCCCCATCGGCTCGGTGCACGGCGGTCGGCGCGAGCCGATCGACGACGACTGGGCCGATGTCGAGTGCCAGATCCGTCTCGACGACACCCGATTCGGTCCCGCAGCGCTGGGCGGACTCGATGGCTTCTCGCACGTGGACGTGATCTTCGTATTCCATCGGGTCGACGAGGACGATGTGCACCTCGGTGCCCGCCGGCCCCGCGACAACCGCGACTGGCCGCAGGTCGGGATCTTCGCGCAGCGGGCCAAGGCCCGGCCCAATCGCATCGGCGTCACCACCTGCGAGCTGGTGGCCGTCGACGGCCTCGGCGTCACCGTGCGGGGCCTCGATGCCATCGAGGGCTCGCCCGTGCTCGACCTCAAGCCCCACATGACCGAATTCGGTCCCCGGACGCCGGTACGCCAACCGGCGTGGTCGAATGCCCTGATGCACGGGTACTGGTAGGACGAGAGCGGGCCCGGCGGGCGATACCGTGGAGCCGGTCACCACCGGAGGACACCCATGGCCGCATTGACCGCTCAGCCCTATCCCGTCGAGTTGTCCGTCTCCGACAGCCAGGCGGTGGCCAATTGGCGGCCGCTGGTGCACTGGCTGCTGGCCATCCCCCAGCTGTTCGCGGCATACGTGTTGGCGGTGGTCGGATTCCTGCTGGCCGTGATCACCTGGTTCATCGTGGTGGTCACCGGGGAGCTGCCGGTTCGCATCGCCGACTTCCAGATCATGCTGCTGCGCTTCAACTACCGCGCCTATGGCTATCTGTGGGGCCTGTCGGTCGACTATCCGCCGTTCTCGTTCGACGAGCGGGGCAACGCCGACGACATCAAGATCAGCATCCTGCCCGAGCTCGAGGACCGGAATCGCCTCACGGTGGCGCTGCGGATCTTCCTGCTGATCCCTCTCGAGATCGTGGGCTTCGTCTACGGCCTGGGGATGGCGTTCATCGGCCTCGTCGCGTGGTTCGCCGTGCTGTTCACCGGCACGTACCCGCTGGGCCTGCGGATGATGATGGTCGGCCTGTTCCAGTGGTCGCTGCGGGCTCAGGCCTACGGCGCTTTGCTCACCGACCGCTATCCGCCTTTTGGTCCCACCGTCAACACCCTCTGACCGGCGCCGCTGGCCGCCGATCCTCGGCATGGTCGCCGTGCTGGCCGTGTGCCTGGCCGGTGCCGTGCTGTGGCTGGAGAACACGTCCGATCCGGCGTTCCTGCCCCAACCCTCGATCCCGGTCACCGAGCCCGGAGCGGCCGTCACCGTCGTCACCTCCGACGGAGGGTGCACCGCGCCGTTCGTCACGTGGCGCCGCCGGGGCCTGCTGGGCCGGTGGCAGCAGACCCACGTCGACGGAGAGCGCGACGTGATCCCCTGGTACAACACTCGGCGTCACACCGTCGACAGTGCCATGCCTTGCTTGCCCTTCCCTCGTACGCTCGAGGTTCCCGTCGACATCGACTACGGCCTGGTGGCGGCGTGCACGATCGAGGATCGCTGCGTCCAGGTGATCGTGGCCGAAGGCGATCAGACCGTGACCCAGCCCTCCTCTGCCGCCGACTGACGGATGGCGTCGAGCACCCTCATGCCGGCCACCCCGTCGGCGAAGGTGGGCGATGGGGGGTCGGCCGACAGCGCCTCGCCGGCGATGGCGGCCGCGAACACGCGAGCCAGGCTGGTGAAGGGCCCGATCTCGAGTCCCATGGTGTGGACCAGCTCGTAGGTGGTGTCGAGGCCTGCGGTCGGCGGTGGATCGGGCGGCGGCTGCACCAGGTCGGCCGGCACCTCGACACTTCGCGCCCCGCTCGCATCGGCCAGCATGACCGTGTCGCCGGCCAGCCATGCGGTGCCATCGTCGCCCACGACGCGGGTCATGGCGGCCACGTCGAAGGCCCGGGTACTGCTGCGCATCACCCCGACACAGCCGCTCGCCAGCCGGAACTGCACCGTGTACCCGTCGTCGGCCGTCATGTCCCGATCGTGTCCGATCGACAGCTGGGCCGATACCGCGTCGAACTCGCCGAGGGTGGAGCGCACCTGATCGACCACGTGTG